>PAKE01000041.1 GCA_002710495.1 Flavobacteriales bacterium | reverse complement strand
TTAAAATGGTGGTTGTAGCTCAGTTGGTTAGAGCACTGGTTTGTGGTGCCGGGGGTCGTGGGTTCGAATCCCATCATCCACCCATAAAAAAAGGAGTTGANNNTCAACTCCTTTTTTTTTATTTTAATATTTCAAGNAATCTTCTTTTTAGACGAATAGTGGGGTAAGCTCCTGGAAGATATTCTTTGATATTATGATCTCCATCAATAATAATAATATAAGGATAGTAATATTGATGACCTCCATTTATAACTAGTTCATGATACAAATCGTGTCTAAAAAATGAACCAGCTTTTATTGGTTGTTGATTACTATACTTTTTACCGTTATATATGATAGTATCTTTTGTTCTTCCGTCAATCTTTACAGGAAAGAAGTTCTCATTTATAAGTTTTATTATTTCTGGNTCTTTTAATGTTTGTTCTTTCATTTGATTACAATCTGGACAACCAACACGAAAGAAGAATATAAGCATATCACTATCATATTTCTCTGATAATTCTTCTGCTTTATTTAGGCTTAACCATTGAATTTCAGTTTTCTTTTCAATTCCTTGTGAGAAAGAGAGAATAGGAGCAACTATTAAAGATATAAGAAGAAATCTTTTCATTTTACTTCTGTTCTAAAATTTTATTAGCTCCTGCAATCCAACCTTTTGAATCTAGAGGTGAAGCTCCCTGAGAACCTAGTTTTTTAAAGTTTACTTTTCCATCTGTTAATTCTGGAGTAACAAACCAAATTGTTGGGTAACCNCTGACACCAAACATCTGCTGTAAATTTCTGTTTTGTGCTATTAATTCTTCTGAAATTTTAGTTCTTCTTGGAAAATCTAATTCAACTAAAACTACATTCTTAGTCGCCCATTTTACAAAATCAGGCTTAGAAAAAACTGCCTTTTGTAGTTTTATACACCAACCACACCAATCAGATCCNGTAAAGAATAACATTAATGGTTTTTCTGTATTTTGTGAAATTTCGATAGCTTTGTTCATGTTTGTATTCCAATCGTTCTCAATGCGTTGAGAAGATGAAGTGAAAGAAACAATTGTAAATAGTAGTAAGATTAATTTTTTCATTTNNTTTGTTTTAATAATTAATTTAGTGTACTCCGTGCATCCATTTTTTTAGTATTGGTGATAATATAAACGCTAAAATAGCCATCCCTATTGCAACAACCCCAACTTGTGTAAAAACAGATGTGTAGTTTAATAAAGAATTGACTCCTTCTATTGTAGAATCTGTAGTAGCTCCAGCAAATCCGGTCACTTTTTCAATAATTGTTGTCATAAATCCTGGTTCAGGAATATCTTCTGATCGAGAGATAGTAGCGTTTGCAATAAATTTGGAAATATAGTGAGCGAATGAAGAAGATAGGAAATAAACTCCCATCATAAACGCAGTCATTTTTTTAGGTGAAAGTTCTGTCACCTTACTAAGTCCAATAGGAGAGATAAACAATTCTCCTGTTGTCATTAAAAAGTAACCTAANATTAAAAATAGAAATGGAGTTTTACCAGCATCATCCATAAACTGAGCACTCATAGCAAAAACTAAGAACCCTAATCCTAATTGTAAGATTCCTAAAGCGAATTTAATTGGTGTTGTAGGGTTTTTCTGTGCTTTAGCAAGAGCGACCCACATAAGTGAGAAGGGGATTGCTAAAAACATAATATATCCTGGGTTAATCGCGTTTGTTTGAGAAGCGTTCATTAATACAAGATTTACATTTCTTTCTGCAAATAAAGTTATTGCTGTTCCTGCAAGTTCAAAGAACGACCAAAATACAGTAATAAACAATGTTAATACTAAAACCGTTATTAATCGGAAATTTTCTATTCTCGAAAAATCCATCATATTTTTAGCTATAATTGCTAATATAATAACTAATAAACCTATAAGTATAGATGAATGAAGATGCATCTCTCCAATTACTTCAAAAGCATTAAACTTTACCAAAAATGCAGAAAGTGGAACCATTAATAAAGCAACCAGATAAAAGAAATAATCAGTTCTTAATCCATACATTCTCTTATTTTTATATTCCTCTGGTTGTTCTCCATTATTTCCAAAAACGCCATCTTCTATTCCTCTCCAAAAGAATATTAATCCTATTAACATACCAATTCCAGCAGCCCCAAAACCATAATGCCACCCCCAATCCTCGCTCATACCTAGATATCCACAAGCTAATGGAGCTAAAAATGCACCTATATTAATTCCCATATAGAAGATTGTAAAACCAGAATCTCTTCTTTTATCACCATCATCGTATAAACGACCAACCATTGTAGAAATATTAGGTTTAAAGAAACCGTTTCCCACAATAAGTAAAGCTAAAGCAGTATAGAAAAAGAGCCCATTGATATCTTGTATAGGCATTCCAAACATACCATTAGTAAAATCTTCTACGTCAAAATAAAAAGCCATGAAAAAATGTCCTAATGCCATTAATATACCACCTAGTATAATGGATTTTTTAAACCCTATAAATTTATCAGCTATCATACCTCCAATAACAGGAGTGGCATAAACTAATGAGCCATATGCAGCAAAAATACCAATTGACATTTCTTCCCTAGCAGCTTCATCTTTTATATATAGAAAAAATTCATTTACCATATATAGAGTTAACAGAGCGCGCATTCCGTAATATGAGAATCTTTCCCATAGTTCTGCAAAAAACAGATAAAATAATCCTTTTGGGTGACCTAATACTTCATTATTGTTATTTGTCATAATTGATTTAAAATTTTGATTGCCGAAAATAGTAATAATAAATGAATTATAAAGAGATTAAAAACATAATACAATATTGTAGGAAAACTAGANTTAATTTTACATCAAAAAAAAAATTAGGATGCACAGCAAATTAGCAGTATTTTTGCCAAAATTTTACAAAGTATGATTAAAAAAACAGTACTCTTTTCATTGCTTATTTCTTTGTTTTCATGTGGAGAATACCAGAAAGTGCTAAAAAGTTCTGATGCAAACTATAAGTACAAAATGGCAGTAAAATATTATGAATCGGAAGATTTTAATCGTGCTATGCCATTGTTTCGTGAGCTTACTACAATGGTTAGAGCTACCAAAAAATCGGAAGAAGTAATTTATTATTTAGCTTATTGCCATTATAATAATGGTGATTTTATCACATCATCATACTTATTCAAAAACTACATCAAAACATTTCCGAATGGATCTCATGTTGAGGAATGTTATTACATGGGAGCTTATTGTGTTTATTTAGAATCTCCTTCTTACTCTCTGGATGATACTTATACTAAAAAAGCTATTGATGAGCTTCAACAATTTATTAATTTGTATCCCATCAGTTCTGAAAAAGAAAAATGCGAACAATTAATATCAGAACTTCATAACAAACTTGCTTTGAAATCATTTGAAAACGCAAAACAATATTATACTACTCAGTATTATAAATCTGCAATTATTGCATTAAACGAAGTATTAATTGATTATCCCGGAAATAAATATAGAGAGGAAGTACATTTTTTAATTCTGAAATCTTCTTATGAATTAGCTGTAAAAAGCATTTCTACAAAAGTAGAAGAAAGATTAAACAATACACTAGACGCTTTCTTGGTTTTTAATGACAATTACCCTGAGAGTAAATATATAAAACAAGCAGAAAAAATTAACCAACAAACAACAGAATCAATAAATAAATTAAAAAAATGAATTACAAAAAAACAGGAGCAGAAAAATCAACTATTACAAGAGACCTTATTAATTTAGGTGATAAGACAGGTAATATTTACAATTCATTATCTGTAGTTGCAAAAAGAAGTAAGCAAATAAACAGAGATTTAAAACAGGAATTAGTAAAAAAACTTGACGAATTTGCTACTAACAACGAGCAATTAGAAGAAGTTTTTGAAAATTTAGAGCAAATTGCAGTTTCCAAATATTACGAAAGACTTCCAAAACCATGGTCNATTGCAATGAAAGAACTTATGAATGATGATATCTACATAAAAAACCATGAGGAAGAATCAGACTCTGAGTCTGAAAAAAAGGATGCTTAAAGATAAAAAGATTTTATTAGGTGTAACCGCAAGTATAGCTGCTTACAAATCAACACATATAGTACGTTTATTAAAGAAATTAGGAGCTTCAGTTAGGGTNATTCAGACTGANGCTTCTTTAGATTTTGTTACTTCCTTAGTTCTNTCTACTTTNTCNGAAAANNATGTNATAGTAGATATTNTNGATAAAGAAACAAATCAGTGGAATAATCATGTAGAATTNGGTTTGTGGGCAGATTATATGATTATTGCTCCAGTTACAGCAAAAACCATGAGTAAGATGGTAGAAGGAAATTGCGATAACCAATTAATTGCTTCTTATTTGTCAGCAAAATGTCCCGTATATTTCGCTCCTGCTATGGATTTAGACATGTACAAACATACTTCCACACAAAACAATATAAAGAAACTTCAAGAGTTTGGAAACAAACTAATTCCTGTAAATCGCGGAGAACTTGCTAGTGGTTTGGTAGGAGAGGGAAGAATGGCCGAACCAGAAGAAATAGTAGAATTCTTGTTAAATGACATAAATTCGGATAAAGAACTTTTTGGGAAAAACTGCTTAGTAACCGCAGGTCCAACACAAGAAAATATTGATCCTGTTAGATTTATTGGAAACAGATCTTCTGGNAAAATGGGAATGGCAATAGCTAATGAATTAGCAGAGAAAGGAGCGNAAGTAAATTTGATAATGGGTCCTTCGAACATAAGTTCTTCTCATTATAATATAAATCAGATCAATGTAAATTCTTCAAGTCAGATGTACGATCAAGTAGAAAAGGTTTTCTTAGAGTCAGATATCTCTGTTTTTGCAGCTGCTGTTTCTGATTACAAGCCAATTAAAACTTACTCTGAAAAGATTAAAAAATCAGATGGTAATGTGGAGATAAAACTAGAAAAAACAAAAGACATTCTATTGGAAATGTCATCTGATAAAAAAGATCATCAATTTGTAGTAGGTTTTGCTTTAGAGACTGAAAATGAAGAAGAAAACGCAATAAAAAAATTACAAACAAAGAATTTAGACATGATTATATTAAATTCTATGAAAGATAAAGGGGCTACTTTTGGATTTGATACTAATAAAATTAGTATTATTGAAAAGGATTTATCAGTCACTAATTATGATTTAAAAGAAAAATCTGAAGTGGCGAAAGATATTGTTTCGACTATTATAAAAAAAATAAATAAATAATGAAAAAGGGTATATTTTTTTTTCTAATTGGATTAATTAATTTTTCTGTGTTTTCTCAAGAAATACTTTGTAATGTGCAAGTAAACTCATCTCAGATACAAACTTCTGATAAGAAAATATACCAAACAATGCAGACCTCAATCTATGAGTTTCTGAATAACACACAATGGACTAACACAGTAGTTAAGAATGAAGAAAGGATAGAGTGTACTATGCTTATTTCTATTCAAGAAAGAGTTTCTAATGATGAGTTTAAAGCAACTATTCAAATTCAGAGTACTAGGCCAATTTTTGGTACTTCTTACAAATCAACTATGTTTAATTATATTGATAAAAACTTCCGGTTTAAATACTTGGAATACCAATCTTTAGAATTTTCTGAAACTACTCACCTTTCTAGTATTACTTCTGTTTTAGCCTTTTATGTAAACATTATATTAGGACTTGATTATGACTCATTTTCTGATCAGGGAGGAATGGAATATTTTGTAAAAGCTCAAAATATTGTAAATAACTGTCAGAATACTGCTGAATCTGGATGGAGAGCGTTTGAAAGTGATAAGAATAGATATTGGATTGCTCATGATTTTTTAGAGTCAAGATACGGAATTATACATGATGTTTTATATAGGTATCACAGATTAGGACTGGATAAATTAGGTGAAGAGCCTGATGATGCAAGATTCGAAATAACTGAAGCTCTAGAAGAATTAAGAAAAATTTACAGAGAGAATCCTAATGCGTTTTTATTAAAATTATTCTTTGATTCAAAATCTACTGAAATAACTAATATTTATTCGGAAGCATATCCAAACGAACAGGCTAGGATAATTAAAACNTTAGTTGAGATAGATCCATCTAACTCTTCTCTATATCAGGCAATTACAGAAAATANCGAAGGTAGGTAGNAATGATACAGAATCTACTTATTAAAAATTTTGCTCTGATAGAAAAACTGAAAGTAGATTTTACGAATGGATTTATAGTGTTATCAGGAGAAACTGGTGCAGGAAAATCAATAATTTTAGATGCGATTTCTTTACTTTCAGGNAAAAGATCAGANAGAGAATCTTTATTTGATAAGGATAAGAAATGTATTTTAGAATCTCAATTACATNTAGAAAGTGATAAAGAATACNTATTCAAGAAACATAATTTAGATTTTGAATCAGAAACAATTATTAGAAGAGAGATCTCTCCAAACGGAAAAAGCAGATCTTTTGTAAATGACACTCCAGTTTCTCTCTCAGTATTAGGTGAAATAGTGTCTTCAAACTTAGAAATCTACTCTCAAAATCAATCTATTTCATTAAAATCTGAAGAAAAACAACTCCATTTAATTGATAAATTAGCTGATTCTAGGAATCTGTTAAATAAATACCAAACTTTATTTGCTGAGTACAATAAACTACAGTCCGAAATCAATCAGATTAAAAATGGAAAAGGATTGTCTGAATCGGAATTAGATTACCTTAATTTTCAGATTGATGAACTTGAAAAATCTGGCTTAAGAAAAGGAGAGAAGGAAGAGTTAGAAGAAGAGTACAATATTTTAGAACACTCAACTTCAATAATTGAAAATTTATCTAAAGTATATAATTCAATATCTGAAGATAATGGCATAAATTCTAAACTTTCAGAAATAGAAATAGATTTAAGTAAGATATCCTCATTTTCTGAAAATTTATCTAATCTAAATGAAAGAATTACTTCTATTAGAATTGAGTTGCAAGATTTAGAGAGCGAAATACAAGCACAAAGCGAATCAGTTGATGTTAACTCGGATTCACTAAAAGTAGTTTCTGAAAGATTAGATCATCTTAATACTTTATTAGTAAAACACAGAAAATCTGAAATTAGTGAATTATTAGAAGTCTTAAATGCGATGCAATTAAAGAAATCTGCATCATCAGATTTTGATAAAATAATTAAAGAAAAAGAGAAGGAGTTTTTCTTGAAAGAGACTAGGTTGAAAGAGCTCTCTGATAAATTAAGATTAAAGAGAAAATCTATCTGTAATTCTTTCCAAAATAATCTAGAAAATCATCTAAAGAAATTAGGGATAAAATCACCAATTTTCAGGGTTGAGATTACCGAAAAAGATACTTTTACTATTTCAGGAAAAGATAATGTAAAATTTTTATTTTCAGCTAACAGAGGAACTGAGGTTAGTGAAATTCATAAAGTAGCTTCTGGAGGAGAACTTTCCAGATTAATGTTGTGTTTCTCTTACTTAGTTTCAGAATTTGACGCTCTTTCATCTATTATTTTTGATGAAATTGATACAGGAGTTTCTGGCGAAGTAGCTAATTTGATGTCCGAGATGATGTTAACTATGAGTAAGAAAAGGCAAATAATTTCTGTAACCCATTTACCTCAAATTGCAGCAAAAGCCAATACGCATTTTAAAGTGTTTAAATCAGAGAAAAATAATAGGACTACATCTGAAATAAAAAGACTAGAACAATCTGAAAGGGTAGAAGAGATTGCAAAGATGCTGAGCGGAAAAACTGTAACAGAAACTTCAATTAATAATGCAATGGAATTATTAAGTCAATAATGTATATATTTGTATATTAAAAATTAAAAATTAAGTAATGGCAAACGGAATATTAAAAGGTAAGAAAGGAATTATTTTCGGAGCTCTTGATGATAAGTCAATAGCTTGGAAAGTTGCAGAATTTGCACATAAAGAAGGAGCGGAGATTGTACTTACAAATGCTCCCATAGCTCTGAGAATGGGAACTATAAATGAACTAGCAGAAAAAACTAATTCAATTGTGATTCCTGCAGATGCAACTTCTATTGAGGATTTAACAAATTTATATGAAAAATCAATGGAACATTTAGGAGGTAAAATTGATTTTGTATTACATTCAATAGGTATGTCTGTAAATGTAAGAAAAGGAAAAGCATACTATGATCAAAACTACGATTGGACTCAGAAAGGAATGGATGTTTCCGCGACCTCTTTTCATAAAACAATTAAAGCAGCTTGGGATTTAGATGCTTTAAACGAATGGGGATCTGTTGTAGGATTATCCTATGTAGCTGCACAAAGAGTTTTTCATTCATATAACGACATGGCTGACAATAAAGCCTTGTTAGAGTCTATAGCTAGAAGTTTCGGATATCATTATGGATTAAAGAAGAATATTAGAATTAATACTGTTTCTCAGTCACCTACGGTAACAACAGCTGGTAGTGGAGTAGATGGATTCGATGGGTTCTATAAATTTGCTGAAGATCTTTCTCCACTTGGGAACGCTTCCTCAGAAGATTGTGCAAATTATTGCATTACTTTATTTTCAGATTATACCAGAAAAGTTACTATGCAGAACTTGTTCCATGATGGAGGTTTTTCTTCTATGGGAATGAGTCAGGATGTTATGGATAATTACATGAAAAATATAGGAGACAAGAAATTTTAATGACTCTACTCTTTCATTTCTTAATTTAGATAAAATGAAAAAACTATTACTACTATTACTATGTGTGCCTTTGATTGGGTTTGGGCAATGGTCGAGTGTTGGTGTTATTCCTAATTTTTCTCAAAATCAATCTGGACAGCTACAAAACAATAACTTTATGGATTTTAAGATAAATAATTCAACAGAAAAGAAGAACACACCTCTATTTTACATCTATGATGATGGAACAGTAGAGAGAAAGATGATTGTTGAGTAAATGCCCTTTAAGAAAGGAAGAAGATGAGAAAAAAGATATGCTTATGGTCTTGTCCTAGAAATGTTTCTACTGCACTTATGTATTCATTCAGAGAACGTCCTGATACTTTAGTTTTTGATGAACCTTTATATGCACATTATTTAGGTGTTTCTGGATCAAAACATCCAGGAAGAGAAGATACATTAATTTCTCAGGAAAATGATGGAGAGAAAGTCATTAAAGATATCATATTAGGAGATTATCAAAAACATTGTTTTTTTAAGTTGATGACTCATTTCCTAGTTAACATTAATAAAGATTTTTTACAAAAGGTAACAAATATTATATTTATTAGAGATCCTAAAGAGATTATCTTGTCTTATGCTAAAGTTATTAAATCGCCTAAAATGTCAGATATAGGAGTTAAAATGCAATTTGATTTATTTAATTATATAGAAAAGTCAAATTCCAAAGCTATTGTTTTGGATTCAAAACATCTTTTAGAGAATCCATCAGAAATTTTAAAGAAATTATGTGACATGATTGATATTCCTTATTTTGAAGATATGTTAGAGTGGGAGAGAGGCCCAAAAGAAGAAGATGGTGTTTGGGCAAAATATTGGTATGATAATGTTCATGATTCTACATCATTTCTGCCATACAAAAAGAAGGATATTAATCTTGATAAAGATCTAGAATCTTTACATCAAGAATGCCTTCCTTATTATAATTTTTTAACTGAAAAATCAATTAAAACATGATACAACAATTTGACGATAGAAACAAGGATATAAAAGTTTGGATAAATGGAGATTTAATTCATAGAAATGAAGCTAAAATTTCTGTTTTTGATAGTGTAGTGCAAGGTGGAGATTCAGTTTGGGAAGGGATTAGAGTATACGATGGCAGAATTTTTTGTTTAGATAATCATTTAAAAAGATTGATGGAATCTGCAAAAAGTATGGATTTTAGAGACATTCCATCTGTTGATGAAGTTAAAAATGCAATTTTCTCTACTCTAAAAGCAAATAATATGAGAGATGAAACTCATATCAGATTAACCCTAACAAGAGGAGAGAAGATAACATCTGGAATGAACCCTCAATTGAATCAGTTTGGATGTACTTTAATTGTTCTTGCAGAATGGAAATCATCTATTTTTTATTGAAAAAACTTAAAATTAGTTACTTCAAATATCAGAAGAAATTCTTCTTTATGTTTGGACTCTAAAATTCATCATAATAATCTAATAAATAATATTCTGGCAAAAATTGAAGCAAATCATGCTGGAGTAGATGATGCTCTAATGTTAGATATAGATGGATTTGTTTCTGAAACAAACTCCACCAATATCTTTATGATTAAAGATGGAATAGTATATACTCCTTTTACAAAGGCATGTTTACCAGGTATCACTAGACAAACAGTTATAGATATCTGTCAATCAAATAATATGCCAATAATTGAAAAAGATATCTCAGTAACAGAAATGTATAATGCTGATGAAGTTTTTTCTACAGGAACTATGGGAGAATTAGCACGAGTAGAAGAAATTGACAAAAGAAAGATAGAGAATAAAGGAGATTTACTATCTAATCTCCAGGATTTATTCAGAAATTTAACAGAAAAAGATGGTGAAAAGATACCTTTCTAATCTGTTTTTTCTTTCTTTTTAACAGAAGGCTTCTTCTTTTTTACTAATTTCATAACTAGTTTGTCACCTTCTTTATTTAAATCTACTTTAATACTATCTCCCTCCGTAATACTAGATTTGATTATTTCTTCCGCTAAAGGATCTTCAAAATATTTTTGAATAGCTCTTTTAAGAGGTCTAGCTCCAAAATGTTGGTCAAATCCCTTGTCTGCTATAAAATCTTTTGCTTTTCCTGATATTTTTACAGAATAACCAATTTCCATAATTCTTTTCAAAATATCTTCCATTTCGATATCAATTATCTTATTTATATTTTCTTTCTTAAGACTATTAAAAACAATAACATCATCTATTCTGTTCAAGAATTCTGGAGCAAAACTTTTTGCAAGAGCCTTTTTTATAATACTCTTTGAATGATTATCCGTATTATCTTTTCTAGAAGAAGTATTAAAACCAACACCTTGTCCGAAATCCTTTAATTGTCTAGAACCAATATTAGAAGTCATAATTATTATGGTATTTTTAAAGCTGACCTTTCTACCCATACTATCTGTAAGTTCTCCATCATCTAAAGCTTGAAGTAAAATATTAAATACATCTGGATGAGCTTTCTCAATTTCATCTAACAATATAATAGAGTAGGGTTTTCTTCTAACTTTTTCAGTAAGCTGACCTCCTTCTTCATATCCAACATATCCTGGGGGAGCACCAATCAAACGAGAAACAGCAAATTTCTCCATATATTCGCTCATATCTATTCTGATTAATGAATCTGTAGAATCAAACATTTCTTCAGATAGAGATTTTGCAAGATGGGTTTTCCCAACCCCAGTAGGTCCTAAAAAAATAAAAGAACCAATTGGCTTATTAGGATCCTTAAGTCCAACTCTGTTTCTTTTTATTGCTCTTACAATCATATTTATTGCATCATCCTGTCCAATAATCTTGTTTTTCAGGTTATCAGGCATTTTTACAAGCTTTTTACTTTCTCTAGTTGAAACTCTCTGAACAGGGATACCTGTCATCATTGCAACAACATTTTCTACATTTTCTTCTGTAACTACCTCTTTTTTACTTTTTAGTTGTTTTTCCCACACATCTTTCGCATGAGAAAGTTTAGATTCAATAGATTTTTCCTTATCTCTAATTGTAGCTGCGTCTTCAAACTTTTGTTTACTAATTGCATCTTTTTTCTCTGATTTTATTTCGTCTAGATCTTTTTCTAATTCCAAGATATTTTTTGGTACCTCAATATTTGTAATATGAACTCTAGAACCAGATTCGTCTAATGCGTCTATTGCCTTGTCAGGTAAATATCTATCATTCATATATCTATTAGTTAGGTAAACACAAGCTTCTATTGCTTCATCAGTATATTGTACATTATGATGATCTTCATACCTATCTTTAATGTTCTTTAGTATCTCTAGTGTTTCCTCAGTGGTGGTAGGCTCTACTATAACTTTCTGAAATCTTCTTTCAAGAGCTCCGTCCTTCTCGATATTTTGCCTGTATTCATCTAAAGTAGTAGCTCCAATACATTGTAGTTCCCCTCTAGCTAATGCTGGCTTAAACATGTTAGATGCATCTAAAGAACCTGAAGCTCCTCCTGCTCCAACTAAAGTGTGAATTTCGTCAATGAATAAAATAATATCAGGATTGTCATTTAATTCGCTTATAATGCCTTTCATTCGTTCTTCAAACTGACCTCTATATTTCGTTCCCGCTACCAAAGCTGCTAAATCAAGCATTATTATTCTTTTATTAAATAATATTCTGGATACTTTTCTCTGAATAATTCTTAGTGCTAAACCTTCAGCAATTGCAGATTTACCAACTCCAGGTTCTCCAATTAAAATCGGGTTGTTCTTTTTTCTTCTGCTTAATATTTGAGAAACTCTCTCAATCTCTTTATGTCTACCGACAATAGGATCTAATTTGTTTTCTTCAGCAAATAAAGTTAAATCTCTTCCAAAATTATCTAAAGTAGGTGTTTTACTTCTTTTACTTGAATGACGAACCTTTTCTTTACTGATGTCTTCAAATAGATCATCATCATTTGTAGGATCATTTCCTTCGTTATCGTCATCATATTTATCATGAATACTAATATATGTTTCCAAAACATTATTATAATCAATCCTTAGTTTGTCTAGAGTAGAATGAATAATATTATTTTTATCTCTTAAAATAGAAAGAAGTATATGTATTGTTTTTATTTCTTTCTCGTCAGTAGTTTGTAGTTCAATTAGCGATTTGTCTAAGATATTTTTAGTTTGTTTAGTCAAACCTTTCTCCGTAGAGTGAAAGTCTAGAGTTTTGTTTTCTTTTACCGAAATAACTTCTTCAATAATTTTTCTTAAGTCACTCATTTCTAATCCTAATGTATTAAGAGTTCTGACTGCAGTACCTCCTCCCTCTCTTATTATTCCTAATATTAGGTGTTCTACTCCAATTTTTTCATCTCCAAGTCGTAAAGCTTCTTCATTTACGTACTCCAAAACTACCTTCATTCTTTCTGAAAATTTTCCGTTCATAATTGTAATTTTTTATTGTTAATATTACACTGCAATAATTAGGTATTTTTTTACATATCTAATCAAGTATATATATTTATTTTTTCAACAAAAATTGTTCATAACTTAAATGTATATTGAAAGAGTGTATCCTGTATTAAAATACGGAGTTTTTGTAGATTTGTTTCTTTAATTAAAATTAATAAAATGCAAGAAGGAGAAAAGATTATTCCTATTAATATTGAGGAAGAAATGAAGTCAAAGTACATTGATTATTCAATGTCAGTTATTGTTTCAAGAGCTTTACCAGATGTAAGAGATGGTTTAAAACCAGTTCATAGAAGAATTTTGTTTGGTATGCATGAGTTGGGAGTGAAATCTAGTTCATCTTATAAAAAATCTGCTAGAATTGTTGGTGAAGTGCTTGGTAAATTCCATCCTCATGGTGATACTGCTGTATATGATGCAATGGTTCGTATGGCTCAAGAATGGTCAATGAGATACCAATTAGTTGATGGACAGGGTAACTTTGGATCGATAGATGGAGATAATCCTGCGGCTATGAGATATACTGAGGCTAGAATGAGAAAAACAGCTGAAGATTTACTTTTAGATATAGATAAAGACACTATAGATTGGCAAAATAATTTTGACGACTCTTTAAAGGAACCTACAGTACTTCCTTCTAGACTTCCTAATTTACTCTTAAATGGAGGTACAGGTATTGCTGTTGGAATGGCTACAAACATGCCTCCACATAATTTAACGGAAGTGGTAGAGGGAACTATCGCCTATATTGAGAAAAGAGGTGATATTAAAATATCAGATTTGATGGAATATGTAAAAGCTCCAGATTTTCCAACTGGAGGAACAATTTATGGTTACGATGGTGTTCGTTCAGCTTTTGAGACTGGAAGAGGTAGAGTTGTAATGAGAGGAAAAGTTAGATTTGAAGAACATGGTCAAAGGGAAAGAATTATTGTCGAAGAAATCCCTTTTATGGTTAATAAATCAGATATGATTAAAAAGACTGCTGATTTAGTAAATAGTAAGAAAATTGAGGGAATATCTGATATTAGAGATGAATCAGATAGAACAGGAATGAGAATAGTTTATGAACTAAAAAGAGATTCTATACCAAATATTGTATTAAATAAACTATATAAATACACTCAGTTGCAATCTTCATTTAGTGTCAATAATATTGCTTTAGTCAAAGGAAGACCAAAGATGTTAAACTTGAAAGAGATTATAGGTCATTTTGTAGATCACAGACATGAAGTGTTGGTTAGGAGAACTAAATTTGAATTAACTCAAGCTGAGAAAAGAGCTCATATTCTAGAAGGGTTACTTATTGCTTTAGATAATCTGGATGCAGTTATTAAATTAATTAGATCTTCACAGACTCCTGAAGATGCTAAAAATGGTTTAATTAGTAATTTTTCTTTATCTGAGATTCAATCTAAAGCTATTCTAGATTTACGACTCCAAAAACTTACTGGATTAGAAACAGTAAAAATAAAGGATGAGCATGCTGAGATCATGGAAAGAATTAAGGGTTTTCAAGAAATCCTATCAAATGAAGATTTGAGATTTTCATTGTTAGTAGATGATTTAAAAGAATTAAAAGAAAAGTATGGAGATGAAAGAAGATCAAATATTGAATATTCTTCATCTGAAGTAAGTATTGAAGATATGATTCCAAACGAGGAGGTTTTAATTACAATTTCTCATTTAGGTTATATTAAACGAACATCTTTGTCAGAATACCGAGCTCAAGGAAGAGGAGGAGTTGGAAGTAAAGGGGCTACCACTAGAGATGAGGATTTTGTAGAAGAAATGGTAATGGCGAACAACCATGATTATATGCTATTCTTTACTGAACAAGGAAAATGTTTCTGGCTTAAGGTATATGAAATTCCAGAAGGAAGTAAAACGTCAAAAGGTAGAGCTATTCAGAATTTAATTAACATTCCGTCTGATGATAAGGTAATGGCATATATAAACACAAAAGATCTGAAAGATGAAGACTATATAAATAAGAACTTTATAGTAATGTGCACTAAGAATGGTCAAGTTAAAAAGACCTCATTAGAACAGTATTCCAGACCAAGAACTAATGGGATTAACGCAATTACTATAAAAGAAGGTGATCAATTATTTGAAGCGAAAATGACTGATGGAGAATCTCAAATCATGATTGCGGCTAAATCTGGCAAATGTATCCGATTTGAGGAAAGTAAGGTTAGATCAATGGGTAGAACTGCCTCTGGGGTTAGAGGCATAAAACTCAAAGACGAAAAAGATGTTGTAGTTGGAATGATTTGTGTAAACGACATGGATTCTAGCGTATTAGTTGTCGCAGAGAATGGTTATGGTAAACGATCATCAATTGAAGAGTATCGGATTACTAATAGAGGAGGAAAAGGTGTTAAAACTATTAATATTACCGAAAAAACAGGTGATTTAATATCTTTAAAGAATGTAACTGATGAGGATGATTTAATGGTGATTAATAAATCTGGAATTACAATACGTATTGGTGTAAATACTCTTAGGGAGATGGGGAGAGCTACTCAAGGTGTTAAAATTATTAGATTAAGAGATGAAGATTCTATTGCTTCAGTAGCTAAAGTTTCTAAATTTAAAGAAGATGAACAAGTAGAGTTAGATGAAGAAGGAAATCCTATTATTTCAGAAGATCTAAATGAAGAAATCATTTATAATGATGATGATACAACTAATGATACAGAAGAAGAAAACAATGAAGAGCAAAATATTGAAAACAATGAAGAATAATTTTTGGATTTTTCTAACTTTTTTTAGTACACTTATGTTTGCTCAGGAAATTACTGTGCCAACATTAATTAAAAATTGTGGTAGTGGAGAGTTGGATATTTCCTATCAAAAGTGGGAATTGCCTAATGGATTAACAGTTCTTATACATGAAGATAATTCTGATCCAATTGTTCAAGTTCATGTTACTTATCATGTAGGTTCAAACAGAGAGAGTGCTGGTAAGTCTGGGTTTGCACACTTTTTCGAACATATGATGTTTCAAGGAAGTGAGAATGTTCCAGATGAAAAGCATTTTAAAATTGTAAGTGATGCTGGAGGTGATATGAATGGAAATACTACTTACGATAGGACAGTTTACTACCAGACAGTTCCATCTAATTATTTGGAGACAGCACTCTGGTTAGAATCTGACAGAATGGGGTTTCTTCTAGACGCGGTAACTTCTGAAAAATTTGAAAACCAAAGAGATGCGGTTACAAATGAGAAATTTCAAAATCAGATAAATCAACCTTATGGACTAAGTTATGAGATTTTGGGTCAAAATTTATACCCTCCATCTCATCCGTACAATTGGCCTGTTATTGGATATGTAGATGATTTAGAGAGAGCTAACCTTGAAGACCTAAAAAATTTTTTTTTGAGATGGTACGGTCCTAATAATGCTATTTTAACAATTGCTGGAGACGTTAATTCTGCAGAGGTTATGAAAATGGTCAACAAATATTTTGGAACAATAAAAAAAGGACCAAATGTTAGAGATTTAAGACCAAATGTACCTAGGTTAACTCAAGATGTATATTGCGGCTATACCGACAACATATATTTACCAATGACTCAGATAGTTTTTCCAACAGTACCAAACTATCATAAAGATGAAGCGGCTTTAGATATTTTATCATCATTAATGGGAGAGGGGAGTAATTCTGTTTTCTATAAGAATTTTGTAAAGTCTGAGAAAGCAATACAAGCAGGAGTGCAACATCCCTGCAGAGAGCTTTCTGGTGAATTCCAGTTTATAGTTGTATCTTACCCAAAATGGGGTGAAGATCAGAATCTGTATTTTAATGAAATTGAATCTCAAATTCGATCTTCAATTGATGAGTGGGAACAAATAGGGTTTACTGACGAACAATTAAAAATGGCTAAAATGGATATGGAGTCAAGTATTATTAACTATAAGATATCATTATCTTCAAAAGTTAGTACAATCTCTTCATGGGAATGGCTTGCGAAAGGAAAACATAATATTAGCTCAGACATTGCAAGATATAATAATGTAAGTAGGGAGGATGTCATGAGAGTTTTTAATAAATATATTAAAAACCGAAATTCGGTTATTATGAATGTCAAACCAAAAAGTCCATTTTCTGATGAGGAGTTAGTTCTTGAAAGTTTTAATCCAAACGCAAGCTTAATAACAACTGAAGATCCTCAATATAAGGGGTTGATTTATAATAAAGCTGATGGTGAATTTGACCATTGTTGCAGATCTGACGCTCCACAGGCAAAAAGTCCTAAATCACCAAAAGTTCCGGATTATTATACCTCAGAATTTGATAATGGAATAAAAATAATTGGAACGAAATATTCTGAACTACCAAAAGTGTTTTTGCAATTAAAGATAAAAGGAGGGAGTTACTTAGAAGATAAAAAAACATTAGGACTTTCCTCTATAACAGCTGGATTAATGAATGAGAGTACTAAGAATTACAGTACCGAAGAAATGGAAAAAGCACTTTCAAAATTAGGTTCTGAGATTTCTTTTTCATCAAATGGAAATTCTACTATTGTTTTTATCTCTTCGTTAACTAAGAATTTAGATGAAACACTTGTTTTACTAGAAGAAAAATTGTTGAATCCCGCATTTAATGATGATGATTTAAAAAGAGTAAAAAAACAAAGTATTGAAGGGTTAAACTCTCAGAAGAAATCTGCACAGTATCTAGCTCAAATAAAATATAATAGTGTGTTATATGGAGAAACTCCTATTGGAATTGAAGCTACTGAAAAGACTATTAAAAAAATAAAAATGAAAAACATACAATCTTTTTATTCTGAAAATTATTCTCCAGCAGTTAGCTCAATAACTATAGTGGGAGATATTTCTGAAGAAGAGATTCTTCCTAAATTATCTTTCTTAAATAAATGGAAATCTAAAAATGTAGAAATCCCAACAAATTTCAGTTTTCCTTCAGATAAGGAAACTCAAATTTATCTAGTTGATAAACCAGGATCTTCTCAGTCTGTTATTATGATGGGGCATAAATCAAACAAATATGATGTAGATGGAGTTTATTTCAAATCAAAAATTATGAATTACTCTTTAGGTGGAGGAGCTTCAGCTCGATTATTCCTGAATTTAAGAGAAGACAAGGGGTATACTTATGGAGTTTATTCTTTCTTTAATGGTGATAAGGAAAAAGGATCATTCACTCTATTTTCATCTGTAAAAACTTCTGCTACAGATAGTGCAATGGTAGAAATATTATCAGAAATAGAAAACTACACAACTAATGGAATAACTTCTGAAGAATTACGTTCTACTAAAAGTTCCATGTTAAATTCAGACGCATTGAAATACGAGTCACCAATGCAAAAGATAAGTTTTCTGAATAGAATTCTAGAATATGACTTAGATAAAACATACATTAAGAAACAATCTAATATACTAAATTCTATCACAAAAGATGAAGTAGATCAGTTAGCAGAATCATTAATTAATAAAGATAAATTACAAATAGTAATTGTAGGTAATTCTTATTTAATTAAAAAGAAATTAGAGGATCTGACATCTAAGAATGGTAAAAAATATAATTATAAAATAACTGTGATAAAATAATGAAAAAAATAACCTTAACACTTGTAGTTAGTTGTATAGTTCTATCAGGTTTTTCACAATCAAAGAATATTCAGAATGCTTATAACTCTTACAGGCAAGAAACAGATGGAGTAAAAACAAAACTTGCAGAGGCAAAAGATTTCATCGATTTGGCTTATAATCATGAATCTACATCAACTGACCCAAAAATGTGGAATTATAGATCAAAAATCTATCTTGAAATAATGTTAAAATCTCCTGGGATAGATAAGAATGCTGTATTTGAAGCTACTGAAGCTCATATTAGGTGTTTAGACAGAGATAAAAAGGGTAAGATAGCAGTTAGAAAATGGACTAAAGAAGAAGATGTTTTGAATGGTTTAGTTCAATGTGGATACAATCTATTTAATACTGGAGTAGATGATTATAATGCAAAGAATTACTCAACTGCAATTACAAAATACAAGGAGATATTCAGAATTATACCTTTAGACAAAGACAACCTTTTAAAAAGAGGAAATATTGTTCCAGATGCTATTTACAAGAACCTTTTTCTAGCTTACTTACAATTAGAAGATGTAGATTCTCAAATTGAATACTTACAAAAGTCAATTGACAACAATACAAATGATCCGATTATATATTACTATATGAGTAATATTTATTCAAAAAAAGGTGATTTTGAAAAAGCATTAGAATATATTGTTCTAGGGAAAGAACAATTCTCTTCTGAAATTATGCTTGTAAATTCTGAGATTGATTTATACATGAAGATGGGGAAATCTACTGAGGAAATAATCCAAAAACTAACTGACGCAATAGAAATTAACAATTCAAATGAAATTTTATTTATAATAAGAAGTCAGCAATATTCTTTAATATCAGAAATGATAAAAGCAGAAGAAGATCTATTAGAAGCGTTAGAAATAAACTCTGAATCTGCGTCTGCAAATAACAATCTAGCTAGTTTATATTTAACTATGACGGAACCTTTAGTTAAAAAAAGAAACGATTTAAGTTATAGAGAAACAAAGAAGATAGATGATCTAGATAAACAAATTCAACAATTACAAAGATCTTCGTTGCCATTTTTAGTTAAATATATAAGTATAAAGGAGGGTAATGAGGAAGTTGATAAAGCAGCTTTAAATACATTGTCAACCATATATTATAATTTAGGAATGGAAAAAGAATCTATAGAAACAAGAGATTTATTAAATTCCTTAGATTAGCCATTAACCATCAACATATTTTAAAATAATGAAAATTACTAACATTATTAAATTATTTATTTTGACTATTGCTATATTAAGTAGTCAATTTGCGTATTCTCAAAATCTTAAATGGAATTCAACAACTAAAAAATTTGAAAAGACTAATAAAAAAGATATTAAGAAAGAGGAGAAAAAACAAAATCATAAAATTGAAGACAAAACTAAAAATTGTAATTTATTCGATGGTTTGTTTAAAATTTATCAAGAAAAAGAAAGTGGTAAATCATACATTGAAATAGATACATCCCATATTGGAAAGGAATTTATCTATTTCTGTTATATAGAAAACGGAGTTTCAGATGCATTTGCTATGAAAGGTAGCTATAGAGGATCAAAGATTATAAAGATAAATAAATTCTATGAAAATATTGAATTTACTATTGAAAACACAAAATATTATTTTCATAAAGATAGTCCACTATATAAAAGTTCTAATACTAATATAAATACGCCTATTGTCGTTTCAGAAAAAATTTTAGCGAAAGATTCTAATAAAACTCGTTTCCTAATTGATGCAGACAATGTTTTCTTAACTGAATCATTACAACAAATAAAATATTCTTATTCAGGTTCGTATAAAGGTTATCAATTAGGTAATCTAAGTAAAAAAAACAGATACAAAAAAATCAGGAACTACCCTGAGAATACTGACGTAGTTGTAAACTACTTTTTTGAAACTAAATACCCTAAAAAAAGAGGTAGTGAAGCAATTACTGACCCAAGAAATGTTTCTATTACAGTACAACATAGTCTTATAAAAATGCCAGATAATAATTTCAATCCAAGAAATGATGATACTCGTGTTGGATACTTTACTACTAAATCAAACGATATGACTAGTCTTTCTAAGTTGAACTACAGAGACTTTATAAACAGATGGAGATTGGAAAAGAAAAATCCAGATTTAGAAAAATCAGAACCTGTTGAACCAATTACTTGGTGGA
Source organism: Flavobacteriales bacterium (assembly GCA_002710495.1). Taxonomy (GTDB): domain Bacteria; phylum Bacteroidota; class Bacteroidia; order Flavobacteriales; family BACL11. The sequence goes on along the minus strand of PAKE01000041.1, from coordinate 7,606 downwards.
TCGAGAACACTACTCCTCATGAATTAAGATCTATTATTAAGGATGGGGTTGAGGCTTGGAATATTGCTTTTGAAAAGGCTGGCTTTCTAAACGCAATAGAAGTAAAAGTACAATCTGATACAGCTACATGGGACGCCGGTGATATTAGATATAATGTTCTTAGATGGACTTCTTCTCCTAATCCACCATTTGGAGGATATGGACCTTCTTTTGTGAATCCAAGAACTGGAGAAATTCTTGGAGCAGATATAATGCTTGAATGGACATATATTACTAACAGAATATATCAAAATAATTTATTTAATGAAGATAATCAAATCATTCCAATAGAAGAAATTAATATTGAAAACAATATACATGACCATAATTGTGATGCTGCTTATTTTCAGAAAATTGAAAACTCATTAGGATTAAACTACATTGAGTCATTAGATTTACCTAGCGAAATAAAAAAAGATTTACTCAAACAATCTTTATATAGACTTGTTCTACATGAAGTTGGGCATACTTTAGGATTAAACCATAATTTTAAAGGAAGTACCTATTTAACAACTGATGAATTAAATAATAAGGATATTGTTAACAAAAAAGGAGTGTGTAATTCTGTAATGGAGTACCCAGCAATTAACATTGCAAAATATTCGCAAAATCAAGGGCTGTTTTTTGACATTAAACCTGGGGTTTATGATATTTGGGCTATTAAATATGGATATTCTTCATATAAAGATTCTATAACAGAGAATAAAAGTCTGCAAAAAATCCTTATGAGATCCACAGAAAAAGAATTAGCTTTTGCTAATGATGCATTTGATATGAGAAGACCTGGTAAGGGTACTGATCCTGATGCTATGATATATGATTTATCAAGTGATCAATTGAACTATTCATTACAAAGAATAGAAATGATTAATAATATTTTAGAGACTTTAAAAGAAAAATACACAGAAAATAATGATACTTATGATGAATTATTTAGGTCATATAGAACATTAGTTTATTCATATTTTCAAGCATTAGAGGTGGTCTCTAGACAGATAGGAGGGGTTAGGGTGGATTTATCTCATACATACCAAAAAACATTATCAAAACCTTTTGAGAGCGTTGATGAAAACACACAAAAAGAAGCAATGGAGATTATCTCAAAATATGGTTTTAGCAACAAGGTATTATTGCAAAGTGATCTTTTTCCATATCTTCAAAAACAAAGAAGAGGGTTTAGTATTTCTGAGGATCCACAAATTCATGAAAGAATATTAAAATACCAAATGAGAATACTAAATCATCTATTGCATTCAAATGTTCTTGAACGTATGAGTAACTCATCTTTATATGGTAATGAATATGAAATTACAGAATACATGATAGATTTAAGAAAATCAATTTTTGAAAGTGATATGAACGGTGATGTTTCATCTGTAAGACAATATCTACAAACTAGCTATGTCGAAAAATTATTATCAATAATTGATGAAAAATCTCAATATGATTTAATTTCTAAAAGTAAGGTATATTATAATCTAAATTGGTTAAGAAATCATTTAAATGTAAAGTCTGGAAATCTAAATTCCAGACAACATAAAGGTTATTTAGTTTATTTGATAGATAATCAATTAGATAGTAATTAATAGAATTAATTAAACTTGCTTGGTAGGGTATTATAGTTACAAAAAATTCTAATTACTATTTAACATAATATTAATTATATTCCACATAAGGGTTGTTGTTTTCTTCTAGCAAACTATTATTGCATAAAAAAACCCTAACATAGTATGTTAGGGTTTTAGAAGATTAATAAAATCAATTATCCGTTCTTTAACATTGGTAAACCTGTTTTTGCATTCTCAATAACTACTTTTCCTGCTGGTAAATCACATCCAGTACTTCTTTTGTCCTTTGAGAAATAATAAATCGTTTGTACTCTACCAGTTGATTTCAAGGTAACATCTTTAGAATTTAAATTGTAAGTTCTACCTTTTGAATTTGTGTGCTCGTAAGCCATAATAATATTTTTTTAGTTAATAATTTATTTTACGGTATAAATATAGTAAAATATTTGAATTGTTGACCTTTTTTTATCTAGTAAGTGAAAAATAACTGTTGATAACCACTATTTTTGCTCATACTATTCTATTTGACCTATGATCTTCTTTTTTCTATAAAATCTAAAATCAGGCAACCTAGAAGTTCTTTTTAAAGTGTTGGTAATCAATAATTTATATATTAACATGAAAACATATTGTTTTTATATTAATACTAGGTTAAAAGTGATTATTACACCTGAAATGATAGTTAATAACTTTTAATGATATTTTGGTAAAAAACTCCTCTTTCTTATCGTATTTTAGGATGTTTTAACATTAATCTACTAGATAAAATCGCTATTTTATGAAATAATATTATGTATTTTTCGTATTTTATACAATTCTTTTACCTTCGTGAAGTTAATAAATTTATACTTTTGAAGCGATAAATTTAAACAATATGGAAATAATAGCTCTAATTATAATTTTATTAATGGGTATAAGCATCTTAGTAGATTATATTCAACAAAGAACAAAAATAATATGAAAAAGACTTTTGTAACATTTATTATATCTATTTTCTTTGTGAACAGTTCGTTTTCACAGATTAATACTGATTCTCAATTGCAAGAATCAAGTAAATCTGCTATAATTTGGCTGAATAATATAAATAGTGAAAATTATCCTCAAGCTTACACTGGTCTTTCAGCTCAGATTACGACTAGATTTGATTCATTAGATTGGATATCTGGTGTGGATCAAATGATGGTTTCATTTGGAGAGTTTGGAGGAAGAAGAGAAGTAAGTAGAGAATTTAAAATTAGTATGGAAGGACTTCCTGATGGATATTATGCGGTATTTCAGTACGAAAGTAATTATAAAAACACTTTACAACATTCAGAACAATTAATATTACATCAGGATGACAAACGCAACTGGAGAATTTTAGATTATAGTTATGAGTTTAAAGACGGAGAAGGGAATATAGAAGAATAATCTTTTTCTTATCTTACAAGCACTATATTTCCTGTTTCAGTTTGCAATTGATATTCATTTGGAATGTAATAAGTTACAACAAATACATAAACTCCAGATATTGCCTCTTCCCCATTATTTAAGGATCCATCCCACTCTCCCATCTTATAATATTCTTGGTAGGGATTATTGTCATTGCATATATTCTCATCTGTAAAATTATCTGTTAAAAATATTTCTTCAGATTCAAAGATAATATCTACCCCCCATCTGTTGTAGATCTTTAAATTAAAATCTATGAATCCTCCTAGTCCTGATAAATAGAAGTCATCATTACAATTATCTCCATTTGGTGTAAAGATATCTGGATACAATAATTTATTCTCTGAAATAAGACAAACTGATGTTGTGGAAGAATCTTTACATAATCCTTTATTTTCTAGAAATAATGACACCTTAAAATTTCCTGTATCCTTATAAACATGTGTTGGATTTTCTCCATGAATATAAATTGATGTAGATCCATCTCCAAAATCCCAATAACAATTATTAGAAATTTCATTAGGATTAATTAGGCTTCCGTCTAAAAATTGAATTTCTCCATCTAATAACGACACACAGGATGTGTTATTAGCAAAGAAAGAAGCAAATACATTGTCGTATCCAGGGATGCTTACTGTATCAGAAATCAAGCAATTCGTATTCTGATCTACAACATCTACTCTGTAATTTTTATTTACATCTTGAAAAATACTATCTCCAGATGTAATTGGGTCTGTATCCCATGAATATAAATAATTACCGGAAGGTAAAGCTTCTACAGCAGCATATCCAATTCCACCATAACACATTTTCTCGGAAGTTGTAAAGTCTAAATCAAAGGTTGGTAATACAACTATTGGAATGGTATCTATATTATCATCTGAACAACCATCTACAGAGGTGACTATATAATTTGTTGTAGAAATTGGAGAAACTAATTGCTCGAAACTGTTACTCAGTACATTGTTCCAACTAAAAGAATAGTTTGACGTTCCTCCACTTACGCTTATTCCAATTGATATAAGTTCACCTAAACAAATAGTATCTTTAGTGAAATAAGTTGAACTTATAAATTCATTGTTAACAAATATAACAGTATCAATATGTTGTTCGCAGTTACCTGAACCATAAGTATAGGTAATGTTATGGTATCCTGATCCAGCATCAGATGGGTTAAAAGTGTAATTATTTACTCCACTCCCACTTAAAACTCCCCCTAAGGGAGTTACATTTATATTTATTGTAGTATCTTTAAAACAATAGTAATTTTCAAATCCATCAAAACTTAAAATCGGATTATCATAAATTGTAATATTAAAAGTATCTGCACATCCATTTGGAGCCATATAACCTACCAAATGACTTCCAATTCCTAAGGAAGAAGGAGAGAATAAACCTATATTATTATTCACAAATCCATTTCCTCCCCAATATCCTCCTTGCGGATTCACATTTAAAATAATATCTGAAGAAGAGGAACAAATTAGTGTGTCAGTAAGAATGGAAGAAGGAAGTACTTTTATAATAAAATTATCTGAACAACTATTTGCGGTATAAGTAATCGTATGATTTCCAATACCGGCAGTTCCAGGGCTAAACTCCCCCGGAAAATTAGATGATGTAATTCCATTTCCACTCCAGACTCCATTCCAAGGGGTTCTGGGGATCATATTCATATCTAATATTTGTGTTCCACTATTACTACAAAGAGGCAAAGTATCATTTTGAATCTCAGTATCTACAACATTGTAATATGCGGTATCTATACATCCATTTGCAGAGTATGTAAGAAGGTCCAAACCTAAACCTAATGATGGGTCAAATGTTCCTAATGTAGTATTTGTAATATGATTTCCTGTCCATACCCCTCCATTTGGAGCCCCTGCTATATTAAAAACTCCTTGAGTGGGACAAACAATCATGTCACTACCAGCATCAATTTCCTTTATAAAGACATCTACATAATCATCACAGCCTTGGATGGAATAAATTAAGTTATGAGTTCCGTTAGAAGCAACAGATGTAAGTACATTCCCATCTGTAGTTACTGGACCCGCAAGAATTTCAAGTTTATCTACAGCAACATCAGATTGATAGTCCCCAGTTATCACCCTTAATCTGATGAAAACTTCAGTTCCATTATATTGAGAAAGATCAATTATAGCTTCATTCCATTGATTTCCCATATCACCTCCTTTCCAAAAAACACTCCAATTCCAACTCATCCCATTATCGGTAGAAACATCAACCGCGAAACTACCTTGACCTGCACCATATTGGTGATACCAAAAATATAAAACAGGGTTGTCATAAGAGGATAAATTTATACATGGGCTAATAATTGACGCTTTTTTTTCTGGATTATTTGAGGAAGAAGCTTCTGTGTAAATATAATTTAATCCTTCTAAGGCAGATTGAGGACCTGTTCCACCTGATGTAGTTCCTCCATTGTTTATTATCCAATCAAAATCATTGATCGGATCTGGCGTCCATCCTCCGAAACCACTCTCCCACCCTTCTTGATGTGGAAATGCAATAATAGGATTTGAACAATTACTTGGAAGTTGAGGATTATCTGGTAAAACTGACCAAATACCATTTGGTGGACTATATGAAAGAGGATATGTTCCGGATTGCTGACAAATAGGACCAGGCACTTGAGTATTAACCCCTTCAACAGTTATATATAAAGTGTCCCTACATCCATTTGGGAGTGTATAAAAAGCAGTAATTACGTTATTTACTCCTCCTACATTTATATTTCCATTTGCTTGTATGCCATTTCCTGACCATGTCCCACCTGGAGTAGTAAGTGAAGTATTTAAATTAAAAGTAGATGAATTTGGACAAGCAGAAATATCATTTCCAGCGAATATCTCTAAGATAGTAACATCCATATTATCCGTACATCCTGTAAAACCATAGTCTACTGTGTAAGTTCCAGATATTAATCCATTAGGATTAAATGTCCCACTTGTATTATTTGTAATTCCCGTACCAGACCAAGATCCCCCTAAAGGAGCAGCTACCAAATTAACTGGATTTCCATTCTGACAAATACTTATATTATTCTGGGTTTGTGGAGGTGTAACTACATTTATAGTAATTGTATCGGAAGTTGGTAAAGAAGTTCCATTATCACTAACAGTTACTGTATAAAGAGTTGTTGTTACCGGACAAACAGTCTGTACTCCAGGGCTATTGTTCCAAGCTGGATTCCAAAGATAGTTATATGAAGTGGAGTCACCCCCTTCAACATTTACAAATAAGTCTGCACAGTCACCTAAACAAATTGTTGTATTATTTGCATCTAAATCTACTTGTAAAGGACAATCATTAACAATAAATTGGAGATTATTGGACAGATCCCATATATTATTACAATCATCTGTAAAATAACTCTGAAAATAAATAGTATAAACACCACTTTCATTAAGTCCTGGATTGATATTTAATTGAATTGTATTAGTAGAATCATTTGTGCAATTTATTGCAGTTGCATTTACTGTTTGATTTATTTGTCCTCCTACAAAAATTTGAGCAGTTGCTACTGAATCGCAGTGAATCCATTTGTCTAGTTCAATATTAAAAACCGTTGTACTACAGCTGGGAGCAATTGGCAAACTTATTATTGGAGATGCTGGTATTGAAACATCTGTTTCCCACATTAATTCAAATCCTTCTTCCGCTATATTCTGATCAGATATAAACCCAATTGTAACACATCCTGAAGATACAATTTGAGGAGGTAAGTTAGTTCCTGAGAAAACTCCTAAGACAGGATAAGTATTGTCCGGACCATCGTAAATAGTAACATAATCATTTATTATTTCAGTAGAGAAAAAAGTAAAAGTAATTGTAATCTGAAGTGCATTTGTTGGACAGATTGTAAAATTGAAATTTTCATCATGAGAATACCAAGAAGGATTTAATGCGTTCGACTCACTATCTTTTAAGGTTCCTTCGCAATCGTATACTGTTAAATCTTGCATATTATACTGTGCAATCATTAAGTTGCTAAATAAAACACAATATAATGCCAGATATTTTTTCATATTACCTACTTACAGAAATTAATGGTGTAGAAATGTCATTACTCCACTCTCCTTCCCTATCTTGTATACGCATAGTGAAAAATAAGGTTTCTAAATTTCCACTTCCAAGTATGAAAGGAGCGTCTATTTCTAGTTGTATTATTCCTTTTATTTCTAATTCATTATCGGGAGGATTTAAAGGAATAAGATGATAGTAATCAGCATTTGTTAATCTACTGTCTTTAACTTCTAACGAAAGGTAATCAGGATCGTAAAAACCCATAAATCCTTCTGAATGTTCAAATTCTATTTCTACTATTATATTTTCCTGAAATTCTTGTAATGATATTGGTGACGTACTTAATAATGAAATATTGAAAAGAGAATCATCTTCTTTTTTGCAAGAAGAAATAATAAAAAGTAAAAGTGAAACAAACAATATCTTTTTCATTATAATATTTCAAATGTAAAATGTCTAATAAATTGATATGAACTTCCATTGTTAGGTATTTCAGTTACCTCATTAACATCATC
>PAKE01000040.1 GCA_002710495.1 Flavobacteriales bacterium | reverse complement strand
GATTGCAGAATGTGCGTGTGAAGCTATGTCAAACGCTTTTCCAAATATAAAGAGTCTCGAAGAAATGGAGATGGCTAGTGACGAGGAAATAGGAATGTTAATGTCTGACTGTTTTGGTGATGCCTTTAAAGAATATATGAATTTGATTGAAGGGCAAGAAGGATTTTAGACTTCTTATAATTTAGTTTTAAAAAACACTACCAAAATTGGTGGTGTTTTTTTTTATTAGTATACTCGAATAACGTTATAAATCGTATCTCTTTCTACAGCTTTTCTTCCTACGGATGAAATTAATTCAATTATTTCACCTGAATTCATTGTGGGATTTTGGTCCTCAGCTCCAGCCATCGAATAGATTTTTGTAGTGTCATGAATAGTACCATCAATATCATCTACTCCGAAAGCAAGTAGATTCTGAGTAGTTTTCTTGCCAATCATAGGCCAATAGGATTTGATGTGAGAAAAATTATCTAAATAGATTCTGCTAAAGGCAAACATTCTCAGGTCATTTATAATAGATCCTTCTTTTATGTCTGACATCTGATTGTTTCCATTTCTAAATTTAAGAGGGATGAAAGCATTAAAACCATTTGTTTTATCTTGTAGATTTCTTAATCTACTTAAATGATCAATAATAATTTCTGGTGTTTCAATATGTCCGTATAGAATAGTTGCATTGGATGGCATTCCAATAGAATGTGCAGTTTCATGCATCTCTAACCACTCTTCTGAAGTGCATTTGTCTTCACAGATTTTCTTTCTTGTTTCTTTGTCAAATATTTCAGCTCCACCACCAGGTAAGGATCCTTGTCCTGCATCTTTCAGTATTTGTAATCCTTCCTTGTAAGAAACTTTTGCTTTTCTGCACATATATTCTAATTCCACAGCAGTAAAGGCTTTTACATGAATATTTGGTCTGATCTTTTTAACTTCTGATATTAGTGAAACAAAATAATCTAATCCCATTTTAGGATGAACTCCTCCAACAATATGAACTTCTGTGATTTNACTATCTTCGTGGTCTAGAATTTGTTGTATCATTTCTTCTTGAGAGAACTCCCAAGCTTCTTCTTTTTTGCTTAANTTCCTNGAGTAAGCACAAAATTTACAATCAAATACGCAGATGTTTGTAGGTTCTATATGTATATTTTTATTGAAAAAAGTTTTGTCTCCGTGCAATCTTTCTCTAATATCATTTGCTAAAATTCCTAAAAGAGATAGGGGNGATTCATTGTACAAAACAAGAGCTTCATTATTGTTTATTCGCTCTTGATTTTGTATTTTCTTTACAACCGGAATTAGTGAAGGTTGTAAACACTCAGATACAGAACTAAAATCAATCATTATTTAGCTAGAATTACTTTTTCAATTCTTAATGCATTATTAGTAGCAATTTCTATAAAATAAACCCCATCTTCTAGATGAGATATATCTAATGAATCTAAACTATTTCTGCTGTCAACAGTAAGTATTATTTTTCCTACTATATTTCTGATAGATATAGTGTTATTTGAAGTATGTATTAAGTTTCTAATAAGAATTTTTCCTGTTGTTGGGTTTGGATAAACTTTAATTTTATTTTTTTCTGAGATGTTATTGATGTTAACTGTTCCTGTACAGTTTACCGTTACATTTGAATTCTTTAAGTTAGATCTCACTCCATTAAGTGTTGCATTCATTGCATTTACTTGATCATGTGAGAACATCCAGGTATTCTGAGAATATGCCATAAAATTTTCATCCATATCTAATAAGTCACTGCTAAACCCTTGTCCTAAATCATTACATGTATTATTATTTGTGCTTGATGTAACAGGACCAAAATAGGGGCCACCGTTATTAGAATTATAACAAAGAGGAGTGTCATCTACATTATTATCATCATTATCACAACATCCTCCACCCTGAGATTCACAAAATGTATGATTTAATCCTAGGTAATGCCCAATTTCATGTGTAGCTGTTCTACCATCCCCTGAAGCTCCTTGTATTGTTCCGAACCACTGAAAATCTACAACTAAACCATCTTTCCATGTTTGATCACCACTCCAACCACCAGACGGTAATCCAGGTAGATAGGCGTATCCTAAGGTCATTCCACCTGACTGAGAATTAGTAAGGTCACATACCCAGATATTTAAGTATCTTTGATAGTCCCAGGAATCTATTCCTCCTGATGATGTTTTTTTCATTGCATTTGCTTCTCCATCTGAACCCCATCCTCCTTGGTCATCAGCATCCCAATTTGTTTGTGAAGTAGATGTTCTAGTAATGCCATTCGTTGGATTTCCACTTGGATCAATAGTAGCTAAGCAGAATTCTAAATTTGGATTACCAGAAGAACTCAGAAATGTATTTCTTGGTGGATTTGGAAACTCAGGGTTTGTTTTACTGTAATCTTCATTAAGGATTCTTATTGCGTCTTCAATTCTAGCGTCTGATATATTAGTTCCACTTCCAATATTAGCATGATTAGTTCTGTGAATAACGTGAACTACTATTGGAATAGTAATTGTAGACCTTTTATTACTAGCGGTAGAATTTTGATTAATCCATAGTTTGTCTTCTGTGATTAATCTCTTTCTGTTTTCTAAATATTCTTCATTTTTTTCTATTTCATGATTCATAAGAAATGTTGTGTTACATTTCTTTATGTTCTGAGCAAGAAGAATTTGTGATATTAATAGAAAGAATATTGAGATNTTGTGTTTTAACATAATTAAAGTTTATTGAGTATGATTTTGTTTTTTGTTATTTTGTTTCTCTGTTTTAGTTCTAAGATATATATTCCGTCTTCAAAATTAGATAAATTAATTTCACCTTTTGTTATTTTCTTAGAAAACACTAATCTTCCACCCAAATCAAAAACTTGTGCAATTATAGGTATATCTTTCATAAAAATATCAGAATTAAAAAATAATATTCCATTTGTTGGACTAGGAAAAACCTTTACTTTATTAATAAGTATTTCCGAGTTACTTAATGCAGAAATACAAAAATTGATCGTGTCAGAAAAATTGAAATAAGATAATTGAGCAATCTCCTGATTATCTAAGACCTTATTTACCGAGATATTTCCATTTCCATAATTGCAACAAAATCCATCTCCCTCAGTGTCATTTACTACTAATTTGTAACACATGTTTTCTAGGCAATAATTATAAATGTAATGAGAATTATTTGATAGATTATCATAAGAATCAATCAGAATATTATTTGCATCATACAAATACCAGGAAGTTTCATTTGCATAATTATCTGTAATCAGGTTTATATTTACAAAAGTCCCTCCTGTTGTTTGGAATAGTCTTATTGCAGAATTATCAGAAGTATCTATATCATGAGTGTTATTAGGATGTGACAACTCTGCTTCAATCATGTGAGATGTACCTCCAATTGCAATCCCAGCAAGAGAAATAGAATCTGTTTCATTCTGACTGAGGTTTCCGTTCCACCATTGGTACTGATAAGGGGAGGAGTTTATTTTGTATTTAATTAAAGCGGTATATAAATTATCGGTAGATTTATTTTTTATTAAGACCTTTGGATAAATAGGATTGTTACAACCATTAATAACTCCTTCTGGAGAAATTATTTCAATAGATGCATTAGAATTACTTGCAACTACCGGATTGCATCCATCTGAGGTGATTAATCCTGTTCTGTATGTACTGATACTAGACCAAACTCTATTTCGTTGTCCTATAGTAAAGGAATTCATACAATCATCATCTGTATAATCCATGAAGTTCATAAACATGTCCCCACTATTGTTACAGCTAATATGAGGATGTGATATGCAACCAAAATTAGCTTCTTCCTGCGTAGGAGTATCATTTACCCAATCGTTTCCACAATTATTATCTCCCCAAATATGAAAAAGATTAAAGTAATGACCTAATTCATGAGTAGTGGTTCTTCCAAGGTGGTATGGTGAAACAGATGTTCCTATAGTTCCAAAATGGCGAAAATCAATAACTACACCATCCGTATTTATATTTCCTGCAGCTGGGTATTGAGCCCAACCTAAGATTCCTCCACCAATATTTGAAATCCATATATTTAAGNATTTTTCTGTATCCCAGGCGTCAGAACCCCCTAAGCTGTTATAGTGAATTAGAGTGTCATATAGTTGAAATTCTGTTTGATTAGTTTGTTTCCTAACAATTCCATTTGTAGGATTTCCATTAGGAGTTCTTTGAGCCAAACAAAAACTAATTTGCATACTAGCTACGATAGAATTAAAGTCTGAAGGAGTATAAATAGCATCATTATTAGTTCTGTTAAAATCTTCATTGATAACATCTAACTGGCTTAATATTTGCATATCAGAAATGTTCTGTTCAGGAGTGTTATAAACAACATGAAATACAACCGGAATTATCACGGATTGTTTTCTGTAATCTGAACTAGCGGAAAGAATTTTTTTTTCTAAATTTTGTTTAATTATTTTTTGAGATGGAAATTTATTAAAATAGGCATTCATTTTTTCTGAACTTCCACAAGTTCTTTGTGAAAAAGAATTTAAAGAAATACTAAATAAAATATATAGCGATATCCAAAGTTTTAAAAGAGTATTTTTCATTATATGCAAAATTACGAAATAAGAATCTATTCTGAAGTAATATAATCGTAATCCGTAAGTGTTTTGAGAAAAGCAATTAAATCTGATTTTTCTTGATTTGTTAAATTTAATCCAACACCCAATTTTTTCATTAAAGGATCTACGGTAGAAGAAAAGTGTCCACCTGAATCATAATGCTCAATCACTTTTTCTAAAGTTGCAAATCTTCCGTCATGCATGTATGGGGCAGAAACTTCAATATTTCTCAAGGTAGGTGTTTTAAATTTACCATTATCACTTGTATTTTTTGTGACATTTCCTAGTCCAAAATCTAGGAAAGGTTCAGAGTCTAGTCCATTGTTATGAAAAAGATTATCGGTAAGTAATGAGGTTCCATGGCAATGAAAACAATCTCCTTTTTCTGAATTAAAAATAGCGAAACCATTTAGCTCAGATGTCGTAAAGACTTCCTCTCCTCTAGAATATTTATCAAACTTACTGTTATTAGAAATTAATGTTCTTTCAAATTGTGCAATTGCCATTACTACATGCGTGGAATCGATATAATCAATATTATACGCCTGTTTAAATAGCAGGAGATATTCTTCATCTTGATTTAAAGTGTTTTCTACATTATTCCAGCTGTTATGCATCTCAAGACTGTTGGTGATTGGTTCAAATGCTTGCTCTTCTAAAGTTGTGGAGCTTCCGTCCCAATTAAAGCTAGAACTCCATCCTAGATTTATTAATGCAGAGGAGTTTCTGTTTCCTAAAAACCCATCAATCCCAGTGCTAAATTGATTTGGGTCAGAAAATGAAGATTCTGGCATATGACAATTGATGCACGCTAATGTGTTGTTTGCGCTTAAAATAGGGTCGTTAAATAACTTCTTACCTAATTGAACCCCTTCAATAGTCATCGGGTTATCCTCAGGAATTATCATGTCTGGAAATCCATATGGCGTAATTATATCATAGGGAGTTGTAGTAAAATAATCACAACTACCATTATTTATATGTACATCAGGATTGTAATTTAAAGCAATAGGGTCTATACAACCTTCTTTTTTACAAGAAAATAATAGACTTGTACCTAATACAAGATACATCAGCTTTTTCATATTTTTATTTGATTACATCAACAGAGAAGACATCTGTGATTCCATTCATTTGAATATTCATTTGCATCATCATATTCATCATTATTCCCATCCCGTAACTAGAAAATTCTATCTGGTTTGGTGAGTTATACCAATTATTTATTTCCATATTTAAATTGATAGAGACATTCCCTAAATCATCATCTACTGTTAAAGAAATGTCTTCCACATTATTAAATGAATAATCATCACCCATTGTACCTCCTGTGTGTGTGTTATAGAATGTTGAATCATTATTGTAGGCTCCTTCCAATTTCATGTAATGATACCCTCCTCCGTTTGTTTCCGGCCATGCCATTGCTGAGTGATAACTCTCATTGATATATAAATTATTTGTATTTTTAATAGTGTCTAATCCCATTGTGTATGAAATAGAAGTATAATTATTATTAGGAACATCTTCAATAGTAAAACTAAAAGTAGATGCATCAGAAATATCAATAAAATGAACTTCATCTAATAACAAAGTATATCCATCATCTGAATGTAAGTTGATATCAGAGATAAGATATTTTAATGTTTGAACATCATAATCCTCTCCAGCTGAATTAGTGTAAATCATGCTATTAGTAGTTAATTCTGCCCCGTCAATTGTTTGTGTAAAATTTAAAGTTAAATCTGTTTGATTTGGTTTTTCACATGCAGAAAAAGTGATTAGAATTAATGATGTAATAAATAGGATTTTTTTCATTTTAATTATTTTAATTAGATNCAAAAGTAATAAAATCAATTGAAAATAAGATATAGATNATTTGAAAAAACNGATATCTTATTCANTGAGTTAAACGACATCAACTTCAATTTATTTTAAGCATCTTTGCTTTTNAATGNAGCCTAAAAAAACATATATAGAAGTTATATTACCTCTTCCAGTNGAAGGTAGTTTCACCTATAGTGTNCCAGAAAATTNCCAGGAANTAGTAAAAGGACAAAGAGTAGTTGTACAATTTGGTGCAAGAAAAATTTATACAGCAATAATCTTAGATATTCACAACAAAAAACCAGATCTATACCAGGCAAAAGATATCATAGCAGTACTTGATGAAAGTAATGTGGTAAATGAAAAACAACTGAGGTTTTGGAAATGGATTTCTTCATATTACATGAGTAAATTGGGTGATGTAATGAATGTTGCATTACCATCATCATTAAAGTTGGCTTCTGAGACTAAAATTATTGTTCATCCGAATTTTGACGGAGATACGGGGGAGTTAAGTGATAAAGAACATGTAATTATTACTAACTTAACTTTAAAGGAGAAATTAACCGTTTCAGACGTAATTGATTTAACGAATACAACTTCTTTTTTTCCGATTATAAATGAACTTATAAGGAAGGAAGTAGTGCAAATAGAGGAAGAATTACATGATTCTTTTAAAAAGAAAAGTTTGTTATTTGTAGATATAGNAGGAGAGGAATTTGATAGTTATTCTGAAAAGGTGAAGAGTGCTAAAAAACAGGATGAACTGTTACAATATTTTATTCAGTATAAGATGCAATATCCTAAAAAGAAATGGACAGTATCAGAGGTGCTAAAAAAGACAAATATTAGTAGGGGAGTATTAAATGCGTTAGTTACAAAAGGAATACTAAAATTAGAAGAAAGTGAGGTAAGTAGGCTGCTCCCTTTTTCTGATAAAATAGAAGAAATAAAGAAATTAACAGATAAACAAGAGGTAGCTTTTCAAGAAATAAAATCTTCTTTCAAAAAAAAGGATGTATGCTTATTGCATGGAGTAACATCAAGTGGGAAAACAGAGATTTATATAAAACTTATTGAGTCACAACTCAAAAAAGGAAAACAAGTATTGTATTTACTTCCAGAAATAGCTCTAACAACACAAATTATTAATAGACTTCGAAAGCATTTTGGAAATAAAGTTGGAGTTTCTCACTCCAGAATGAATAATAATGAGAGAGTTGAGATTTGGAATGCAGTAAAAGAAAAAGATTCTGCAAAAGCTCAATATCCTATAATGCTCGGAGCTCGATCTTCTCTTTTTTTACCTTTTGATAATTTAGGATTGATTATTGTTGATGAAGAGCATGAACCTAGCTTTAAGCAACATCAACCTTCTCCACGATATCACGCTAGAGATGCGGCAATTTACCTTTCATATTTACATAAATCAAAAGTTTTGTTAGGTTCTGCAACTCCTTGTTTAGAAACATATTATAATACTAAAAATAATAAGTTTGGATTGGTGGAATTAAACTCTCGTTTTGGAGATATTCAGCTTCCGGAAATTCATATAGTAGATATAAAAAGAGTTCATCAGAAAAGACAAATGGAATACCATTTTTCACCTTTTTTGATAAAAAATATTGAGGAGGTTTTAGAAAAAGGTAAGCAGATTATATTGTTTCAGAATAGGAGAGGGTTTGCACCACTTTTGGAATGTGACAAATGTAGTTGGACTCCAAAATGTAATAATTGTGATGTTAGTTTAACCTATCATAAACACTCTCATTCACTAAGATGTCACTATTGTGGATACAGCATAGAAAAAATACTTAAGTGCAAGTCTTGCGGACATAATGAAATGAATGATAAAGGATTTGGAACTGAGCAAATAGAAGAGGAGTTAAAAATACTATTCCCAGAATCGAGAACTAAACGGATGGATCATGATACTACCAGGAAAAAAAATGATTATTCTCAGATAATTGATGATTTTGAAANGGGAAATACCGATGTACTTATCGGAACGCAAATGGTTACTAAGGGGTTGGATTTTGATAATGTAGAATTAGTAGGAGTANTAAATGCAGATAGCATGCTAAAATTTCCAGATTTTAGATCATTAGAAAGATCTTATCAATTAATGAGTCAGGTAGCGGGTAGGGCTGGTAGAAAAGGAGATAGAGGTAAAGTGATTATACAAACCTTTGATGAAAAACACGAGATAATAAATCAGGTTAAAAACCATGATTATACTTCAATGTGTAAAAAACAATTAGAGGAGAGAAAGATATTTAAGTACCCTCCGTTTTGCAGGATAATCTCTATAAATCTACAACATAAAAACGAACAAAAATTAGATAATTTATCTAAGAAATTTACTGTTTCTCTTAGAAAAAGTTTCGGAAATAGAGTCTTGGGACCGGAATCCCCAGGAGTAAGTAAAATTAGGAACTATTACCATAAAAATATTTTATTAAAAATAGAAACAGATTCATCTATTGCAAATGCAAAAACTATCCTTTTTAATATTATTGATAAGTATAAGCAGATAAAAGATTTTAGAGTTCTAAGAATTAATATAGATGTAGATCCATACTAAGGAATGATTATTTACAAGCATCCCATACGCTATCTTTTGGAGTGGGAGCTACAATAGTAATAGGTTCTTTCTTCACTGGATGTATNAATNCAAGCTTTTGTGCTAATAGGTGTATGGAAGCATCTTTATTAGATCGTTTAGCTCCATATTTTAAATCCCCTTTAATAATACATCCAATATTTGCTAACTGAACTCTTATTTGATGGTGGCGGCCAGTTTGTGGTCTAATTTCTAATAGATAAAAGTTCTCTAATGTTTTAATTAGTTTGTAGTCCAATATAGCATGTTTTCCACCTTTGTTTTTCGTAACATAAGATTTATTTTGTTTCTGGTTTTTCCGTAAGCAGTTATCTAAAGTATCAATAGTATTAGGTGGGAGATTTTCTACGACAGCCCAATATGTTTTTTGTACTTTTTTTTCTCTAAATTGCTCGTTCATTCTACTTAAAGCTTTTGAAGTTCGGGCGTATAAAACAATTCCTGAAGTTGGTCGGTCTAATCGGTGTATAGTTCCTAAAAAAACTTCTCCTGGCTTATTGTATTTTTTTTTGATGTACTCTTTTANAAAATCAGATAGGGGAGTATCTCCAGTTTTATCTCCTTGTACTATATCTCCCGATTTTTTGTTTACTGCAATAAGGTGGTTGTCCTCATACAATACTTCAATCATTAGTATTGTTCTTTATCNTTTGGAAAACTTCTAGATTTTACATCAGAAACATAGTTTTNTACAGCTCCTGTAATATCTTCATATAGGTTNAGNTANCTTCTTAAAAACCTTGGATTGAATTCATGATTCATACCTAGCATATCGTGTAAAACTAATACTTGTCCGTCCACATCTGCCCCTGCTCCAATTCCTATGATAGGTATAGAAACACTTTCCGCTACTCTTTTCGCTAGTTTTGCTGGAACTTTTTCTAAAACAATAGAAAAACATCCAGTTTCTTCTANGATTTTTGCATCTGAGATTAATTTTTCCGCTTCCTCTTCCTCTTTTGCTCGAACTGTATAGGTTCCAAATTTATAGATAGATTGAGGAGTNAGTCCTAAATGTCCCATAACAGGAATTCCTGCAGTTAGTATTCTTTCAACAGATTCAATAATTTCTGCACCACCCTCTAATTTTACTGAATGTCCACCACTTTCTTTCATTATTCTAATAGCGTTAGAAAGAGCTTCTTTCGAATTTCCTTGATAGGATCCAAATGGCATATCTACTACCACTAGACATCTGTTAATAGCTCTTACAACAGAGGCAGCGTGATAGATCATTTCATTCAAAGTAATAGGAAGTGTAGTTTCGTGTCCGGCCATTACATTTGATGCTGAATCACCAACCAAAATAATATCAATTCCTGCTGAATCTACAATCTTTGCCAGAGTATAATCGTAAGCAGTAAGCATAGATATTTTCTCTCCGTTCAGCTTCATTTCTTGAAGACTATTTGTAGTTATTTTTTTATATTTTTCTTTTGATACTGACATTCTATTTGTTGTTTAATTTTACTATGAAGGCATCTTTATATCCCATTTCAATAAGTTTGTTTTTATGTTCAATAGCTGAGTTCGAGTTATCAAATTTTCCAGACATATAAAGGTAAGTTCCATTTTCCGAATCAATGTAATATACATCTTTTAATCCCTTAAATTTAGCCATATTAACTTTTTCTCCATGAGTNGCAATCTGTACTCTATATGTTACATCNTTTAATATGTTTTTTTCTTTAATATTATTTTCCAACTTAGTTGAACTGATGTTCTCTGAATCAATTCCACCTTCCTCGAATCCTTTATAGATAAGTACTTTTTTCATGTTTTCAACCTTTACATAAAGTTCGTTAACTGTAGAAGTTAACAGTGTAATATCTTCTGATTTTTTATTATCAGAAATGATTAAATCATCTCTTTTTCTCTCTAATTCTTTTACCGTTTTATTTGCCTGAGAAATTTGAGTGTTTAAATAAGTAATTACACTTTCTTTCTTAGAAACACTTAATTTTAAGGAGGTGTTTTGAGTTATTAGATTATCTGTAGAAGAATATTTCTTTTTAAGTGATGATATTTCTTTTTCTAANGTTGAAATTTCTGATTTCAACGAATTTATTTCTTTGGATTTATTTGAGATATTTCTTTCTAAATCCTGTAGATTTTTTGCAGTTTGATTCAGATTATTATTTTTTAAAGAGATATTCTCTTTTTCTAAACTTTCGTTGGTCTTGCTTAGAGTTGAAATATCTGCTTCTAATTGTTTTATTCTATCACTTAAATTTATTGCGGAAAGATCGTTCATATACCCTTCTGTTAAATTATTTGTAGTTTCTGATGGAATATTCAAATAATAATAAGCTATTCTAGATTTAGAATCTTTTCCAATTAGAATACCCATATTTCCTTTATTTAATGAAGGAGTGAATACTGATGTAAGAAAGGTATTATTTACATAAATATCATAGATATTTTCTTTACTTAGAATTTTTATGTTATTAAACTCATCTTGTTTTTTTATAATTTTATTTCTTACCCATCCATCATTAGATGTTTTCCCCGAAAGATATTTATAAGTATTATTTAAAAGCAGTTCTTTGACTCTATATTCTCCTAATCTGTTTATTTCGAAAATAAGAGCTCCATTTCTAGTATTCTGAGATTTTGCAATAATTCCGCAACTTGATTTGTTGTTTGATGATGGCCCTAGCTTGATTGATGTTTTAAGAATAAAGTCTGAAACTTGTTGCGATGTAGATGATATTATAGCATATTCGCTTTCTGTATTGTTTCTGATAAGTAGATAATCTCCATTATCAATAATAAAATANTTNTCTNCAGAAGTTAAGATNGNAAATGAAGTTTCATTATTTGTAAAATCTTCTGTTATTATCTTAGTGGCATTATCAAATTCTGTAATATTTTGAGAAAAAGATATTACAGAAAGAAAAATGGTAAATAGTATAGTATATAAAAGTTTTTGCATTTTACTAAGTATTTAATAGATGCAAATCTACAAATATGTTATTAAAATAAGTAAGTTTGCCAACATGAAAAAACTTACATTTTTATTCCTACTGTCTTCAATTCTTTTTTCTTCATGTGAAACAGATTTCAATGTAAATGCGGACTGGAAGGAAGTAACAGTTGTTTATTCACTGTTAGATCAAAATGAGGACAAGCAATATATTAGAATAAATAAAGCTTTTCTTGGTAATGAAAATGCTTATGTTATGGCTTCTGTAGCAGATTCTTTAAACTATAATCCTAATAATTTGGAAGTAAAGATTGATAAACTTTCTGCTTCAGGAAATGTTTTAGAGACTAAAATACTTACAGATACAATTATTTTTAAGGAAGATGGTTTGTTTTCTGTAGAAGAGAATATAATTTATGTTTTTGATACTGATAATTTTCTGAATGAAGAAAAAGAATATAAATTAACCATCTCAAATTTAGTTTCTGGAAATATTATCAGTTCCCAGACTAAATTAATTCATGATCTCACATTGATGTCAGCGTTTAATAATCCAGCATATAAAATGGGGTTTTATAGTCAGACTGGAGATTTTTCGAATACAACAATAGAATGGACTCACTCAAAAAATGCCGCTATTTACCAAATGACTTTATTTATAAGTTACACAGAATATGGTGCTGATACAATAGTTAAGACTGTTCAGAAAGTATATCCAATTATTGAGTATGACGGAAATCCAAATATGAGTCAGCAAATAACAGGAGAGGAGTTTTTTAATCTTTTAGCTTATAACATTCCTTCAANTTCAACTGTAAATAGGAGAATTAATAACTTGGACATATTGTTTTCTGTTGGTACTGCTGATGTGNATACTTATATTAATTTGAACGAACCACCTACAGGAATTGTTCAGGAAAGAGATTTGTTTACAAATATTGATGGTGGAATTGGTTTGTTTNCTGCAAGATATAATAAAATGCAAGAGAATATCTTTCTTACGACTACCACAAAAGAGGCGATTGCTACCAATTTGGATTCTTTAAATTTTATATTTCCGTAAACTGACTATCTGTCAGTAAATTATTTTATTTTACTAGTATAAACTGTTGTTTCTGTCAGTTTTCCCTTGTCCGATTGATTTGGCATAATATTTCCATAATAAGATGGTAGAAACTAATTGTTAAATTAAAATAAAGTAAAATGAGTAAAATTATTGGAATTGATTTAGGGACAACAAACTCTTGTGTTTCAGTTATGGAAGGAAACGAGCCAGTTGTAATCCCAAATGCGGAAGGAAACAGAACNACCCCTTCAATTGTTGCGTTTATTGAAGGAGGAGAAAGAAAAGTAGGGGATTCTGCAAAGCGTCAGGCTATTACAAATCCTGAGAAAACCATTTATTCTATAAAAAGATTTATGGGAGAGTCATTTACAAAGATGGCTAAAGAAATAAAGAATGTNCCTTANAAAGTAGTAAAAGGAGACAANAACACTCCTAGNGTTGAGATTGATGGAAGAAAATATACTCCTCAAGAAATTTCAGCTATGGTGCTCCAAAAAATGAAGAAAACAGCTGAAGACTACTTAGGAACAACAGTGTCAGAGGCGGTAGTAACTGTACCGGCATATTTTAATGATGCACAAAGACAAGCTACTAAAGAGGCTGCTGAGATTGCTGGTCTAAAAGTAAGTAGAATAATCAACGAGCCTACAGCTGCGGCCCTTGCTTACGGAATAGATAAAGGAGATATAGACAGAACAATTGCAGTGTTTGATTTAGGTGGTGGTACTTTTGATGTTTCCATCCTAGAATTAGGAGATGGAGTATTTGAAGTAAAGTCAACAAATGGAGATACTCATTTAGGAGGAGATAATTTTGATCAAGTAATTATTGATTGGCTTGCTGAAGCATTTAAATTGGAAGAAGGAATTGATTTAAGAGAAGATCCTGCAGCTTTACAGAGACTAAAAGAGTCTGCTGAGAAAGCTAAAGTAGAACTATCTTCTGCTACTTCAACTGAAATAAATTTACCTTATGTTACAGCTACAGATTCAGGACCTAAGCACTTGGTAAAAAAAATGAGTAGAGCGCAATTCGAAAAATTAGCAGATAGTTTGATTCAAGCTACTATTACTCCTTGTAAGAAAGCTATGAAAGACGCTGGTTTATCCAAGTCAGATATTGATGAGGTTATTTTAGTAGGAGGTTCTACTAGAATTCCTGCAATACAAGAAGCGGTAAAAAAATATTTTGGAAAAGATCCATCAAAAGGTGTAAANCCGGATGAAGTTGTTGCTGTTGGAGCAGCTATTCAGGGAGGGGTGCTTACTGGAGATGTAACAGATGTGTTACTTTTAGATGTTACACCACTTTCTTTAGGAATTGAAACCATGAATGGTGTGTTTACAAAGATGATTGAATCAAACACTACTATACCTACAAAAAAATCAGAAGTTTTCTCAACAGCTGCAGATAATCAACCAGCAGTTGATATTAGAGTAGGACAGGGTGAAAGACCTATGTTTGAAGGGAATAAAGAAATTGGCAGATTCCAATTATCAGATATCCCACCTGCTCCAAGAGGAGTTCCGCAAATTGAAGTTACTTTCGATATTGATGCAAATGGAATTTTGAATGTAACAGCTAAGGATAAAGCTACTGGAAAAGAACAGAATATTAAAATTGAAGCTTCCTCAGGACTTTCGGATGATGAAATTGAAAAAATGAAGAAAGAAGCTGAAGCAAATGCAGATGAAGATAATAAAGCAAAAGAAACTGCTGAGAAAGTAAATGCAGCTGATGGTATGATTTTCCAAACTGAAAAACAACTTAAAGAATTTGGAGATAAATTATCTGACGATAAAAAAGCTCCGATTGAAGAAGCTTTAGCAGAACTTAAAAAAGCTCATGAAAGTAAAGATTTGGAAGCAATTGATTCTGCAATGGAAACAATAAACACTGCTTGGACTGCTGCTTCTGAGGAAATGTATAAAGCATCTCAAACAGAAGGAGCTAATCCAGAAAATACAGAATCTGATGAGACACCATCTGATGATGTAACAGATGTAGAATTTGAAGAAGTGAAAGAAGAAGACGAGAAATAAAAATCAGTTTTCATAATACTTAAAGAAGCCCNCTTTATTAGTGGGCTTTTTTATTTACTTTTGCTTGTAATTGTACTATGAAGAAGATTATTATCATTTTATTATTTGTACCATTTTTATTAAAGTCTCAAGATGCTTTTATTAGCGGGAATGATACTATTTGCGATAATGAAGGAGATGCTGAGGTTAAAATCTCTTTTAATGGTACTGCTCCATTTGAATTTGTGTACGCAATAAACGGAATAAATCAATCATCTATTACCACATTTATAAATCCGCATTTTATTCTATCATCAGAGGAAGGAACTTATTCGTTAGTTTCTTATTCGGCAAATGGGTTTGCAGGAACAGTTAGTGGTAACGCAATGATTACAATTCTTCAGGCACCAACTGCAATCATCTCTACTATTACTGATACTATAAGTATTCTTGATCCTTCTTTACATTTTACATCAAATTCTGTGGGAGATATAAATGTACAATCATGGAATTATGGTTATGACGCTCTTTTTGACACAATAGAAAATCCTATCCACACCTTTCCTTTAGATTCACAAGCATTAGGAATTACTGCTACATATTCGGTTTCGCTAATTGTAATAGATGATAATAATTGTAAGGATACTACCTATAAAAATATATTTATTGAAAATGACTATTGGATATATATCCCAAATTCATTTACNCCTGATAATGATAATATAAATGATAAATTCTGTATTGAATATTCTGGAATAAGAGAGAATTCATTTTCTTTTTATATATTAAATAGAAATGGGGATATTCTATTTGAAACTAATGATTCTAAATCATTAAAATGTAGCGAGAATGGAGGTTGGGACAGTAAAGATAATGATGGAAATGATATTATTCCTGGAGTCTATGTTTATGAATTATATTTTCAGGAGTGGGATGGATGGAAAAACACCAAACACGGAACTATAAATTTANTTANGTAAATTACTGAGTAAAAANAAACTCTAAAATATTCGANCCCATCTTCAGAGCTTCTAATCTTGTTTGCTGACTATCATTATGTACTTCCTGATCTTCCCAACCATCTCCTAAGTCTGACTCGTAAGTNTAAAGAANAACTAATTTACCTTCNATAAANATCCCAAAAGCTTGAGGGTTATTTCTTTCATGTTCATGAATTTTTGGTAATCCGTTTGTAAACTTATAAGTCTGATGAAAAANATCATGAGAGGGAGGNATTTCTACTAAATCATTATTTGGAAATACTTTCNTTATTTCNGANCNNACAAAAGGATCCATNCCNTAATTATCATCAATATGAAGGAAACCTCCAGATAATAGATAGTNTCGTAGGTTNTCCGCNTCNTTTGNAGAGAAAACAACATTTCCATGNCCNGTCATGTGTAAAAACGGATAATTNAAAANATCNAAACTNCCTACTTCAACNGTAGCAATNTCTTTTTTTATATTGGTATTNATATTTTTATTACAGAATTCTACCAGATTTGGTAATGATGTTGGGTTTGCGTACCAATCTCCACCACCATTGTATTTTAAAACGGCAATTTGGTAACTGTTTTGTGAAAATAGAATTAAAGGAAAAAGAAGTAAAATAAAAAGAATTTTCTTAATCATGATGATAACAATTTCCGCTTGTTTTTTTTGTTTTATTTTGGCACCTTTTTCCTTTTTGTGTAGTGCCTTTACATTGAGTTGCTAAATTAGTGTTTTCTGTTTTGTATTTTGTAGTAGTTACGATCCAATTCCAATCTTCTTTATGTGCTTTAGATTCTAATTTCTTTTCTAGTTTATCTTCTAATCCTGGGAAAAAATCAATATTGGTTCTTTTTTCTAGATTATCAACTGTACAGACATAATAATCTAAATCTTGATCCCCTTTTATGTTTGGTAAGATAAGTGCAATCATCTTTTTTTCTGATGGATCATAAATAACTTTATAATAATATTCTGGAACACAAACTTTATTACTTCCAATATAGGAAATACAAGAACTTAAAATAGGGCCAGTAACTACATAAACATTACTGTTACTTCCCCAACTTCTAACTAATTTTTCTAAATTCCCCCAAACTCCTCTATTAAAAGATGGATGTTGTGGGCTCATATTACTCATGTAGAAACTCTCACTCATTGCAGTAGTGTTGAAACTAAAATCATGAGCAGGAGCTAAATGTCCTCTGTCAAAACCTGAACCTTTATAATCAGATAAGGTGGCAGAATTTGTTGAAACAGAATTATCAGAACGAAAATTATCTTTTCTGATAACTACACCCAACTCTCTATTATTTTTTATTTCATAAAAAACCCATTCTGCTTGTTCGTGCTGTTCGGAATAGGAAAGGGAATAATATCTATGATTAACCAATTCCCCATTATTTGTAGGTAAGAAATCAACAAACGCTTGAGAAAATAAGAATGTTGGTATTAAAGATAATATTATAAATATTTTTCGCATAATTTATTGATTATTATTAATAGTAGTTACGGATACAACCCCTGCAGTTTCCGTTCTTAAACGATTATTTCCTAAACTAATTGCTTGGTAATTATTATTAGTTGCTTTATCAATTTCATAAGGAGAGAAATCACCTTCTGGTCCAATTAATATAAGTGTCTTTCTTTCTGTATTCCTTTCTTTTAGTTCTGTCTTTTCACTTCCTTCACAATGAGCAATATACTTACTTCCATCAAAGTTTTTTTGTGTAAAATCAGTAAAAGAAATGGCTTCATTTAGTTTTGGTAGATGGTACTTTAAAGATTGTTTCATAGCAGATAGTAAAATTCTGTTACATCTTTCTGTTTTTATAACTTTCCTCTCTGATCTATCACAAATAACAGGAGTAATTTCATCAATCCCAATTTCAGTTGCTTTTTCCAAAAACCATTCGAAACGATCCATGTTTTTTGTAGGTGCAATTGCAATATGCAAGTAGTAATTATGACCTTTTTCTTTCTCTATCTTGTCAATTACTTTTACTCTTGTTTTTCTTGAATCAGAATTAGTAATTTCTGTAATTAATAAAGATCCTTTACCATCTGTAAAGTTTAATATATCACCTTCTTTTTTTCTGAGAACTCGAGTAATATGTTTACTTTCCTCTGATGAAATTGTGAATTCGTTTTCAGTGTTTTCTGTAAAGAATAATTGCATAAAACAAAAGTATAAAAAAACCGAGTTCTCACTTGGTTCTATTTTAATATAAAAACGAAATTAACTTATTATAGTAGCTTTTGGTGCAGCATCTAATATTTCTTTATTCGCAAATTCTGCGAATTGAGAAAAGTTTTCATTAAAAGCATCTGCTAATTCGTTTGCTTTATTGTCGTATTTTTCTTGGTTTTCCCAAGTGTTCTTAGGGCTTAAAATTTCAGATGGTACATTTGGACATGAGTTTGGCATTTTTAATCCAAATACTACATGAGTAGAATATTCTACATCATCTAACTCACCATTCAGAATTGCAGAAATCATAGATCTTGTATGTTTTAATGAGATTCTTTCTCCAACACCATATTCTCCACCAGACCAGCCTGTATTTATTAGCCATACATTTACATTGCTTTCATCCATCTTTTCACCAAGCATCTCCGCATATTTTGTAGGGTGTAATGGCATAAAAGGAGCTCCAAAACAAGCAGAGAATGTAGTTTGTGGCTCTGTAACTCCAGCTTCTGTTCCGGCCACTTTTGCAGTATATCCTGAAATAAAATGGAACATAGCTTGTCCTCTAGTAAGTTTGGATACAGGAGGTAACACTCCAAATGCATCTGCTGTAAGGAAGAAAATATTTTTTGGATTGTGAGCAAGTGATGGAACAGCAATATTGTCGATATGATCTATTGGATAACTTACTCTAGTATTTTGAGTAATACTACCATCCTCATAGTTTGGATTATTTGTACCTTCAAAGAAAGAAATGTTTTCTAATAGAGCTCCTTCTCTTACAGCTGCAAAAATATCTGGTTCTTTTTCGGCAGATAAGTCAATACATTTAGCATAGCATCCACCTTCAAAATTAAATACAGTATCTCCATCCCAACCATGTTCATCATCACCAATTAAATCTCTGTTTGGATCAGCAGAAAGTGTCGTTTTCCCAGTTCCGGATAAACCAAAGAAGATTGCAGTATCTCCATCTTTACCAACGTTTGCTGAACAATGCATTGGAAGTACATTTTTCTGATGTGGTAATATAAAATTAAGTGCAGAGAAAATTCCTTTCTTGATTTCACCAGTGTAACCAGTTCCCCCTATAAGAATTGTCTTTTTTGTAAAATTTAATATTGCAAAATTATGTTGACGAGTACCATCTACTTCTGCATTCGCCATAAATCCAGGAGCATTCAAGATAGTCCATTCTGGTTCAAAGTTTTCTATTTCCTTATCTGTCGGTCGTAAAAACATATTGTAAGCAAACATATTGCTCCATGCATATTCATTTACAACTCTGATATTCATTCTGTACTTCTGATCTGCGCAAGCATAAGAATCTCTAACAAATAATTCCTTTTCACATAAATAATCCAATATCTTCTGGTGTAGATTGTCAAACTTATCTTCATCAAATGAAAGGTTTACATCTCCCCACCAAACAGAATTTTCTGAGATTTGATCTTTTACAATAAATCTGTCCATTGGTGATCTACCTGTGAATTCTCCAGTATTTATATTTATTGCTCCAGATGAGGTGATGGTAGCTTGCCCTTTTTTAACAGCTATTTTTGTGAGTTCTTCTGGAGATAGATTCCAGTGAGCTGTTGCGTTTTTTATTCCTAAATCAGAGATGGTAGCGTCTTGTGCTCTCTTGCCTGTCTCGGTCATAATCTATTTTTTTAGTACGATTTGTAGTGCAAAGATATATATTTATACATATCTAAATATGTGATGAGTCATTCTTTTTAACAATGAAAAATAGCAACATCCAAGAGCTAATTAAAAACAAACCTCCTATAGGGGTTATAACACCTAAAAATGATAGTTTTATATTTAAAATATTTTGTAATGACAAGAGATAAATAGAGAAGGAAAATAAAATAACTCCAAAAGACATGATTTGTAATACTCTATTTAATTTATCTGTAAAATTATCTTGGTTTAATGATAAAATTATTATTCCTAAAGCATGAAACATTTGGTATCTTACCCCTGTTTTAAAAGAAGAAAGTTCATCCACAGAAAGTAAATCTTTTAATAAATGAGCTCCAAATGCTCCTAATATTACAGATGTGAACGCAAATATTACCCCAACTTTAAAATATTTATTCCCCATTTTATTTAGATTTTTATTGGAGCAAATTAAATAAATAATACTTTAGCAATCTTTAATAATTAAAATAAGAATGAAGAAAATATTAGTTTTAGGAGCGGGAAGATCGGCAACTACATTAATTGATTACTTAATTACTAATTCTGAAGAAAACAACTGGTTTGTTACTGTAGGGGATTTTTCTGTTGAATTAGCAGAAGAATCAGTTGGTAATTCTGAAAAAGCGAAAGCAATATTTTTTAATGTTACAGATGATAATCAGAGAAGAGAGGAAATCAGAAATTCTGATATTGTTGTATCTATGCTTCCTGCTAGAATGCATTTTTTAGTAGCTAAGGATTGTGTAAACTTGAAAAAGAATTTAGTTACAGCCTCTTACGTTTCTGATGAACTGAGGAAGTTAAATGAAAAAGCAAAGCAATCAGGAGTTTTGTTATTAAATGAAATTGGTTTAGATCCCGGTATTGATCATATGTCTGCCATGCAAATTATTGATGAAATAAAAGAGAAAGGAGGGAAGTTAACTTCTTTTAAATCTTTTTGTGGAGGATTAGTTCATCCAGATTATGATAACAATCCTTGGAATTATAAATTTACTTGGAATCCAAGAAATGTTGTTTTGGCAGGACAAGGAACTGCTCAGTACATAAAAAAAGGAAAATACAAGTATATTCCCTACACAAAGTTATTTGAAAGAACGGAATGTATGAATATTCTTGATGTTGGAGAGTTTGAAGGGTACGCTAATAGGGATTCTTTAAGTTATAGAGATTCTTATGGTTTAGAAAATATACCTACAATATTCAGAGGAACATTAAGAAAAAAAGGTTTTTGCAAATCATGGAATATGTTTGTTCAACTTGGGATGACAGATGACACTTATAGTGTGGAGAATTCAGAAAATTTAACATATAGGGAGTTTGCAAATTTATTTTTCCCCTATAATAATAAGTTGACTGTTGAGCAGAAATTCTGTAATTATTTAAATGTTTCCAATAATTCTGATGAGTTTAAAAAAGCAGAATGGATGGGGATTTTCTCTAAGAATATTATTGGAATTGAGAAGTCTACTCCTGCGAAAATATTACAAAAAATAACAGAGGAAAAATGGACTCTTTCAAAAGAGGATAAGGATATGGTAGTAATGCAACATCAATTTGAATATTTACTAGATGGTGAAACAAAAAAAATAAATTCTTCTTTAGTAGTTTTTGGAGACAACCAAAGAGATACTGCAATGGCAAAAACAGTTGGACTTCCAGTTGCAATTGCTACAAAACTTATCTTAAATGGAGAGATAAAATCTATTGGAGTTCAGATTCCAACCACCAAAGATATTTACAATCCTGTACTTAAAGAGCTTTCAGGAAATGGAATTAATTTTGTAGAGGAAGAGATTAGTTAATGTCAATTAATTCTTGAGGAATATTTACTTCTAAAATTTTATTTTTTAGATTAATGTTAATCACAAAATTATCATGGAAGGGAATGAAAAATTCCTTTTTACCATCTATTACAATAATTAATTTCTGGGATGTTTTATCATTAACATAATTTACTACACCAATTTTACCCAGAGTATTGTCTATAACATCAAAACCTACAATTAATTTGTCAGCATTTATATTTTCTATTTCTGGAAGAAATTTATTTGGAAGGTAAACCTTTCTCTTTAGTATTTTAAGTGCTTGTTCTTCTGAATCCACATCCTCTAGTTTCACTAGTAGTACTTGTTTCTTTTTCGGACGAATACTTTCTGTAAAATAAGGGATAAGTTCATTATTATCTTCAATATAGAAAAATTCAATATCTGTATAAACTAAAGGGATGTCATTATCATTATAGATATTGACATCCCCTTTATAACCATGAAGTTTAAAAATTGTACCAAGTAAAAAGCAATCTTGCTTTTCCATTGGTTTTTAAGCTTCTTTTGTTTTTTCTTCTTCTGTAGTTTCTTCAGCAGGAGGAGCTTCTTTGGTAACTTCCTCAGCAGTTTCTTCAGTAACTTCTTCCGTAGTTTCTTCAGCAGCAGGAGCTTCTTCGGTAACTTCCTCATTAGTTTCTTCAGCAGCAGGAGCTTCTTCGGTAACTTCCTCAGTAGTTTCTTCAGCAGCAGGAGCATCTTCGGTAACTTCCTCAGTAGTTTCTTCAGCAGCAGGAGCTTCTTCGGTAACTTCCTCAGTAGTTTCTTCAGCAGCAGGAGCTTCTTCGGTAACTTCCTCAGTAGTTTCTTCAACAGCAGGAGCTTCTTCAGTAACTTCTTCCGTAGTTTCTTCAGCAGCTTTAGTTTTCTTAGTTGCTAACTCTTTAGCTTTTGCTTCATTTTTAGCTTTTTCAGTTTCTAGTGTAGCTTTTTTATCATCTTCTTTAGCTTTTAATACATTTTGTGATTTATCAGCTACCTTTTGGTTTTTTTCTTCCATCCAAGTATCAAATCTTTTTTCAGCTTCTTCCTCATTAAAAGCTCCTTTTCTAACTCCTTCTAAAAGATGTTTTTTCATTAAGATTCCTTTGTAAGAAAGTATTGCTTTTGCCGTGTCAGATGGTTGTGCTCCTTTC
>PAKE01000039.1 GCA_002710495.1 Flavobacteriales bacterium | reverse complement strand
TTTTAACTATGCAGCAGATGTTTTACCAGCTTTTCTTCTAATATATTCACCAACATACTTAATACCCTTACCTTTATATGGTTCAGGTTTTCTTAATGATCTTATTTTAGCAGCTACTGAACCAATTAATTGTTTATCAATTGAATTTAGAACAATAAGAGGTGGCTGACCTTTTTCAGAAACAGTTGTTACTTTTACCTCATCAGGAATTTCAAATATAATATTATGAGAATATCCAGCATGGATATCTAACTTCTGTCCTTGATTAGATGCTCTATAACCAACTCCAACTAATTCTAATTTTCTCTCAAAACCTTTTTCTACGCCCTCTACCATATTAGCGATGAGTGATCTATATAAACCATGAAAAGACCTCACTTGTTTATCTTCAGAATCTCTTTCAAGAACCACTTCATTTTCATTTACAGAAATTGTAATAGAACTATCTACGTTCTGAGATAATTCTCCAAATTTTCCTTTTACAGTAACAATACCATCTACAAGAGAAACTGTTGTTCCTTCTGAGAATGATACTGGATTATTTCCTATTCTTGACATCTTTTTTCTCTATTTATATAATTAATAAACGTAGCATATAACTTCACCACCTACATTTAAATTTCTCGCTTCTTTATCTGTAATTACACCTTTTGATGTAGAAATAATTGCAATTCCTAAACCATTAATTACTCTAGGCATTGTTTCTTTATTAGTATACTTTCTAAGACCTGGCTTACTAACTCTAATTAATTTCTTAATTGCAGGATTTTTAGAATTATATTTTAATGCAATTTTAATATTCCCCTGATGATTAACCTCATCTTCAAATTTATAACTTAAAATATATCCTTTATCAAATAAAATTTCAGTAATAGATTTTTTCATATTAGACGAAGGTATATCAACTACTTTATGACCAGCTACTTGAGCGTTTCTCACTCTAGTTAAATAATCTGCTATTGGATCTGTAAACATTTCTTTTTCTTTATTTTATAATTACCAACTTGCTTTTTTCACACCAGGAATCAATCCAAAGTTTGCCATTTCTCTAAACTTAACACGAGAGATACCAAATTGTCTCATATAACCTTTTGGTCTTCCTGAAATTTTACATCTGTTATGCATTCTGATAGGAGAAGCGTTTTTAGGAAGTTTTTGTAATCCTTCATAATCACCAGCCTCTTTTAAAGCTGCTCTCTTTTCAGCATATTTTGCTACTATTTTTGCTCTTTTTACTTCACGAGCTTTCATGGATTCTTTTGCCATAATTTATTAACTTTCTGATTTGTCAGTTCCTTCTGATAAATCTTGGTTATTATCTTCGATTTCTGATTCAGTTGATGTTGATTGATCATTCATAGAATTTTCTTCTATAACATCTTCTGAGTTTACATTATTTTCTTCATTATCTTCTCCAGACATTTCCTTCTTTGCCTCCTCTTCTAATTCACTTCTTTCTTCAAGTGCTTTCTTTTCTAATTGCTCTTTTCTTTCTTCTTTTCTACTATTATCTTTTTTAAATGGAAGACCAAATTCTTTAAGTAATATTAAAGCTTCTGAATCTGAATCTGAATCAGTCACAAAAGTGATGTCCATTCCTGTAATTTTATTAATTTTATCAATACTTATTTCAGGGAAAGCAATTTGTTCTTTTATACCCATAGTAAAGTTCCCTCTACCATCAAAACCTTTGGGTTCCAAACCTTGAAAATCTCTTACCCTTGGAAGAGTAGATGTAATAAATCTTTCTAGAAATTCATACATTCTATCTCCTCTTAATGTTACCATAACTCCAACGGGCATACCTTTTCTTAACTTAAAGTTTGAAATATCTTTTGTAGCTTTAGTAATAAGAGCTTTTTGACCAGTAATTATAGTCATTTCTTGTTGTGCAGCTTCAATTTGTTTTTTATCAGAACTAGCAGATCCTAAACCTTGATTTAAACAAATTTTAATTAATTTCGGCACTTGCATTACCGATTTGTAATTTCCTTTCAGATTATTTATAATCTGACCTGAATACATTGTTTTTAAATTTGGTGTATATTCCATTATTTTATGACTTCAGCTGATTTTTTAGAGAATCTCACTAATTTACCCGTTTTCTCATCTATTTTTCTTCCAATTCTTGTTGGTTTTCCTGATTTTGGATCAACTAACATTAAGTTAGAAATATTAATAGATGCTTCTTGTTTTATAATACCTCCTTGTGGATTAGCAGCATTAGGCTTCGTATGTTTTGAAACCATATTTACACCTTCTACAATAGCTCTATTAGTATCGGGATATACTTTTATAACTTTTCCCTCTTTACCTTTAGAAGTACCAGCTAATACTACAACTGTATCGTTTTTCTTTATTTTTAACTTTGCCATCTTTATTATAAGTTTATAACACCTCAGGTGCTAATGATACTACTTTCATGAAATCATTGTCTCTTAATTCTCTTGCTACTGGACCAAATACACGAGTACCTTTCATTTGTCCATTCTCATCAATGATTACACACGCGTTATCATCAAATCTAATATAAGAACCATCTTTTCTTCTAATCTCTTTCTTTACTCTAACCATTACAGCTTTAACGATCTGCCCTTTCTTTACACCACCAGAAGGTGTAGATGTCTTCACTGTTCCAACAATTGTATCTCCTACAGAGGCATATCTTTTTCCTGTTCCTCCTAAAACCCTAATACATAGAATTTCTTTTGCTCCACTATTGTCAGCTACTTTTACTTTAGATTCTTGTTGTATCATTATTTTGCTATTTCAATTATATCTACTAATCTCCAATTTTTGTTCTTGCTCATTTTTCTTGTTTCCATAATTTTTACAATATCACCTTCATTACAAGTATTTTCTTCATCATGAGCAATAAACTTTGTAGATTTCTTTAGAAACTTCCCATAAAGTGGATGTTTCACCTTTCTTTCCACCATCACAACAATAGATTTCTCCATTTTGTTAGAAGTAACAACTCCAATTCTTTCTTTTCTTAAATTTCTTTCCATTTTACTTATTATTCTTGTCGTCTATTTTTTCTATTAGAAAGCTCTGTTTTAATTCTTGCAATCACCTTTCTTGTAGAAGTAATTAACTTTGGATTTTCAAGAGGAGACACTTCATGACTCATCTTCATTTTAGCTATTTTATCCTTCTCAGTTGATAACATATCTAGTAATTCATTTTCTGGAGTGTCTATTAATATTGATGCTTTCATATTCTTATTTTACTAAATAATCTCTTTTTATAACAAACTTGGTTTTCACAGGTAACTTCTGAGCCGCTAACCTTAATGCTTCTTTAGCTGTTTCAAAATCAACCCCATCAATTTCAAATAACATTCTTCCAGGATTTACAGGTGCCGCCCAATATTCTGGAGCTCCTTTACCTTTACCCATTCTCACCTCTGCAGGCTTCTTTGTAATTGGTTTGGCAGGAAATATTCTAATCCATACCTGACCTTGTCTTTTCATATGACGAGTAACCGCAATACGAGCTGCTTCTATTTGACGAGCTGTAAGCCAATGCTCTTCTAATGTTTTAATTCCATAAGTGCCAAATGCAAGTTGATGTCCTCTTTGGGCATTTCCTTTCATTTTGCCCTTTTGCATTTTTCTGAACTTAGTTTTCTTTGGTTGTAACATTTTATCTTCTGTTTATAATTATGACCTNGTCTTCTCTTTGGNCCTCTGTTNTTTCNNCCTTTNTTANCTTTTGGAGATTTNAAATGTAACATTAAATCTCTNTTACCATATACTTCACCNCTACANATCCAAACTTTAACACCAATAAGTCCNTACTGAGTTTGAGCTTCTGCTAAANCATAATCAATATCCGCTCTNAANGTATGTAATGGNGTTCTACCATCTTTAAACATTTCAGATCTTGCCATTTCNGCACCATTTAATCTNCCTGAAATTTGAACTTTAATTCCTTCTGCTCCCATTCTCATTGTAGATGCAATNGNCATCTTTGTAGCTCTTTTGTAAGAAATTCTACCTTCAACTTGTCTAGCAATNTTATTAGCAACTAAAGTAGCTTCNAAATCAGGTCTTTTTACCTCANAAATATTAATNTGAATNTCTTTATTTGTTANTCTTGTTATCTCTTGTTTTAAGGTTTCNACNTCTTGACCNCCTTTACCAATAATGATTCCAGGTCTNGAAGTATGAATAGTAATTGTAACNACTTTTAAAGTTCTTTCAATTGCAATTCTNGAAATACTNGCTTTTACTAATCTAACTTTTAANTACTTTCTGATTTTATCATCTTCAGCAAGTTTTTCNCCAAANTNATTTCCACCATACCAATTAGATTCCCATCCTCTGATGTAACCTAATCTATTNCCAATTGGATTTGTTTTTTGTCCCATATTAATTATTATCTGTATTTCTACTATCAACCACTANNGTNACATGATTTGATCNTTTTCTAATTCTGTGNGCTCTACCTTGAGGTGCTGGTTGAACTCTTTTCAACATTCTTCCACTATCNACTTTTACNTCAGAAANATAAAGATTAGATTCATCCATTCTTTTTCCTTCATTTTTGACTTCCCAATTTGCAAGTGCTGAAAGTAAAAGNTTTTCCATTCTNCCAGAAGCNTCTTTTGGATTTAACTTTAANTGTGNTANAGCTNTTTCNGCATCCATNCCTCTAATAAGNTCNGCTATTAANCTCATTTTTCTAGGTGANGTAGGACAATTATTCAATTTNGCAAAAGCGATATCTNTTCTCGCTTCCTTCATTGCATTTGCTTTTATTCTTTTTCTAGCTCCCATTTCTTTTCTTTTTATTACCTNNT
This sequence comes from Flavobacteriales bacterium, assembly GCA_002710495.1. Taxonomy (GTDB): domain Bacteria; phylum Bacteroidota; class Bacteroidia; order Flavobacteriales; family BACL11. The sequence goes on along the minus strand of PAKE01000039.1, from coordinate 31,672 downwards.
ATTACCTCCGTGACCTCTAAAAGTTCTTGTAGGAGAAAANTCNCCTAANTTATGACCTACCATATTTTCAGTAACAAATACAGGAATAAATTGTCTNCCGTTATGNACCGCAAATGTTTTNCCAACAAAATCAGGAGCAATCATTGAAGCTCTNGACCATGTTTTNANTACTGAATTNTTACCAGACTNATTCATTGCATCAACTTTTCTTTGCAATTTNTAATGAATATANGGTCCTTTTTTTAAAGATCTAGCCATACTTTATTTCTTTTTTCTTCTTTCAATTATATACTTATCTGAAGCCTTTTTCTTATCTCTAGTTTTNTANCCTTTCGCAGGAATACCNTTTTTAGANCTTGGAATACCTCCTGANTGTTTTCCTTCTCCACCACCCATTGGATGATCAACCGGATTCATTACTGTAGATCTAACTCTTGGTCTTCTNCCTTNCCATCTNCTTCTACCTGCTTTACCAGAAANCTGTAATTGNTTCTGAGAATTTGAAACNGTTCCGATAGTAGCNAAACAAGTNNTTAANATTTGTCTGATNTCNCCAGANGCTAATTTAACAGTAGCNTACTTACCNTCTTTTGCCATTAANTGNGCATATGAACCAGCACTTCTAACTAAAATACCTCCTTGACCTGGTTTTAACTCAATATTATGAATTAATGTNCCTAAAGGNATATTTGNAAGTGGTAAAGTATTACCAANAATAATAGGTGATTTATCACCAGATAATAANTCNATNCCAACTTTTAANCCTTCAGGAGAAACAATATATNTTTTTTCACCATCAGNATAATGTAAAAGAGCAATATATGCTGTTCTGTTNGGATCATATTCNATAGTAGCAACTTTTGCNGGNATNCCNAATTTATTNCTTTTAAAATCAATAATTCTATATCNCTGTTTGTGTCCACCACCTACATGTCTGATAGTCATTTTACCTCTATCATTTCTACCTCCAGTTCTTTTTTGNTTAACTAATAAGCTNTTTTCTGGNNNTGAAGTAGTTACTTCATCAAAAGACCTAGCAACTTTATGTCTTTGTCCTGGAGTATTTGGTTTTAATTTTCTAACTGCCATTTCTCAAATTATATATTACTGTAAAAATCAATAGTATCACCTTCAGANAAAGAAACAATAGCTTTTTTATAAGTTTTTGTTCTACCTGAAATGAAACCAGATTTAGTTCCTCTTGTTCTTTTCTTNCCAATACAAACCATAGTTCTAACTGATTCAACNGTTACATCNTAAGTTTCTTCTACTGNTTTTTTAATNTCAATTTTATTTGCAGATNTATCCACAACAAANGCNAATCGNTTAAANNTNTCCGATTGNGCTGTCATTTTNTCAGTAATTATTGGTTTTATTAAAATATTCATCACTNCTAATTTTTATAATTNTTCTCTATTTCCTTAATTGAAGACTCAACAAACATTAGTTTATGAGCATTCATTAAATCATAAGTATTTATAGATGAAACATTTACAACTTTAGTCTTCTTTAAATTTCGCGAAGACAAAAGTATATTTTTATTTGAATCCGTAAGTATTAATAAAGTTTTATTATTTGTCTGATCTAAATTAGATAAAATTTTAGCAAAATCTTTTGTACTTGGAGTGTCCATAGNAAAATCTTCTAATANAATCATTTTCTTATCTTTAGCTATTTGAGANAATGCAGATTTACGTGCTAAANNCTTAACTTTTTTGTTAAGTTTAAANTCATAANTTCTNGGTCTAGGACCAAAAACTCTACCTCCACCTCTNAACAATGGATTNTTAATATCACCAACCCTTGCAGCTCCAGATCCTTTTTGTTTTCTAATTTTNCTTCTACTNCCNGNAACATCTGATCTCTCTTTNGNTTTNTGAGTNCCNTGTCTTTGAGCTGCTAAGTAATTCTTTACATCTANATAAATAGCATGNTCNTTAGGTTCGATACCAAANATATCTTTACTTAAAGAAACTGTTTTTGAAGTTTCTTTACCNTCTNTATTATAAACTGATAATTTCATTATTTCTCAATTGTTATATATGAATTATTCGCACCAGGAACAGAACCNTTAACTAAAATNAAGTTTCTGTCTGCCATAATTTTCACTANTTGTAANTTTTCAACTTNCACTCTANCATTACCCATTTGTCCTCCCATTCTCATNCCTTTAAAAACTCTTGCNGGATATGAAGCAGCACCAATAGAACCAGGNTGTCTTTGNCTGTTNTGCTGACCGTGAGTCGCATCATTCACTCCTTTAAATCCGTGTCTTTTNACNACACCNTGAAANCCTTTACCTTTTGAAGTTCCAACAACTTCTACATANTCACCTTCTTCAAATAATTCTGTAGTAAGAGTATCTCCTAAATTTACCTCCTCAAAAGAANTGAATTCTATTAATTTTTTAAGATTTGGAGATTTTGCTTTNGAAAAATGTCCTTTNANNGNTTTACTNATTCTNTGATCCTTTTGTTCNNNANAACCAATNTGNACTGCATTATAACCATCAACTTCCTCATTTTTTATTTGAGTTACAATACAAGGGCCAACCTCNAGAATAGTACAAGGTATNTTNNTCCCTTCNTCAGAGAAAATACTTGTCATTCCTATTTTTTTACCTATTAAACCTGGCATCTTTTTTATTATTTATATTACTTTAATATCTACATGAACTCCNGAAGGAAGTTCTAANTTCATTAATGCNTCAATTGTTTTAGATGACGCATTATATATATCCATTATTCTTTTATGAGAAGATAATTGGAATTGCTCTCTAGCTTCCTTATTTACGTGAGGAGATCTTAATACNGTATAAATCTTCTTGTGNGTTGGTAATGGAATTGGACCACTNACTACAGCTCCTGAAGTTTTTACAGTCTTTACAATNTTCTCAGCAGATTGGTCAACCAAACTATGGTCAAACGATTTTAATTTTATTCTTACTTTCTGTGCCATAATTTATTATTGTTGTACTCCTGTTGTTTCCGCAATTACTGNNTCTGATANATTCTTNGGNGCNGTTTCAAAACTAGCAAACTCCATTGTAGATGTTGCTCTACCAGATGACATTGTTCTTAAATCTGTAACATATCCNAACATCTCTGANAAAGGNACTNTNGCTTTTACNAATTTAGANCCNGNTTTNTCNTCCATTCCNTCAANCTGNCCTCTTCTTCNGTTTAAATCTCCAATNATATCNCCCATATTNNNNTCNGGAGTNANAACATCTANNCTCATNATTGGTTCTAATAATTCAGGNCCAGCTTGTTTNACTGNTGATTTNAATGCAATTTTTGCNCATAATTCAAATGATAATGCATCNGAATCTACATCATGATAGGAACCATCAAATAATCTTACCTTCAATGTCTCTATCGGAAAACCAGCTAACACACCATTCTCCATAGCCATTTTAAAACCTTTCTCTACAGAAGGAATAAATTCTTTAGGAATATTACCTCCTTTAATTTCATTAATAAACTGTAATCCTCCTTCCTCATAATCTGAATCAGCTGGAGAAAGTTCAAAATTAATATCCGCAAATTTACCTCTACCACCTGATTGCTTCTTATAAACCTCTCTATGTGTTACTGATTGAGTTACAGATTCTTTATAAGATACTTGTGGAGCTCCTTGATTACACTCAACACCAAATTCTCTTTTCATTCTTTCAACAAGAATTTCTAGATGTAATTCACCCATTCCTGAAATAATTGTTTGACCAGAATCATGATCTGTTTTCACAGTAAAGGTAGGGTCTTCTTCAGATAATTTAGATAAAGCAACTCCCATCTTATCCATATCTTGTTGAGTTTTTGGTTCTACTGCAATTCCAATTACAGGATCTGGGAAATCCATTGATTCTAATACAATAGGGTGTTTCTCAGCACATAACGTATCTCCAGTTCTTATATCTTTAAACCCAACTAAAGCAGCTATATCTCCCGCTTGAAGTGATTCAATTTGGTTTTGTTTATTAGCATGCATCTGGAAAATTCTTGATATTCTTTCTTTCTTGCTAGTTCTTGTGTTAAACACATATGAACCTGATTCTAAAATTCCAGAATACGCTCTTGTAAAACACAATCTACCAACATAAGGATCTGTAGCAATTTTAAATGCTAATGAAGCAAATGGCTCATCAACAGATGGTTTTCTTGATACTTCTTCATCTGTATCTGGATTTGTTCCAACAATAGCTTCCGTNTCAATTGGTGAAGGAAGAATTTCCATTACCATATCTAACATTGCTTGAACTCCTTTGTTTTTAAATGCTGAACCACACATCATAGGAACAACTTTGCCTGAAATAGTAGCTTCTCTAAGAGCACTCAATATTTCTTTTTCAGTTAAAGAGTTTTCGTCTTCAAAATACTTCTCCATTAAAGACTCATCAAACTCAGCAACTGCTTCTAATAACTCTCCTCTATATTCTCTTGCTTCATCAATGATATCCTCAGGAATTTCGATTTCTCTAAAAGTCATACCATGATCATCTTCATTCCACACAATACCTTTAAAGTTAATTAAGTCAACAACACCTTCAAACTCATCTTCTGCTCCAATAGGAATCTGTAATGGTAAGGCATGTGAACCAAGCATATCTTTTACATCCTTACAAACAGCTAAAAAGTTAGCTCCTTGTCTATCCATCTTATTTACAAATCCAATTCTAGGCACATTGTAATTATTTGCAAGTCTCCAATTAGTTTCTGATTGTGGCTCTACACCATCTACAGCAGAAAACAAGAAAACTAAACCATCTAAAACTCTTAAAGATCTATTTACTTCAACAGTAAAATCAACATGACCCGGAGTATCAATAATATTTACATGATAATTAATACCTCTATAAGGCCAATCTAAAGTAGTTGCAGCGGAAGTAATGGTAATACCTCTTTCTTGTTCTTGTTCCATCCAGTCCATTGTAGCAGCTCCGTCATGCACTTCCCCNATTTTATGAGAAACACCACCATAATAAAGAATCCTTTCAGTAGTAGTTGTTTTACCAGCATCAATATGNGCTGCAATCCCAATATTTCTTGTATATTTTAAATCTCTTTTAGCCATTTTATAATTTAATTAAAATCTGAAATGTGAAAAAGCTTTATTTGCTTCAGCCATTCTATGAGTGTCTTGTTTCTTTTTATATGCTGCACCTTCTTCTTTATAACCAGCAACAATTTCAGAAGACAAATTATTTGCCATTGTTTTTTCATTTCTTTTTCTAGCTGCGTCAATTAGCCATTTCATACCTAATGAAGTTCTTCTATCATCTCTAACTGGCTGNGGGATTTGGAAAGTAGCTCCTCCAATTCTTCTGCTTCTTACCTCTACATGAGGAGTAATGTTTTCTAAAGATTTCTCCCATACAAGCAATGCCTCTTCTTCTTCAACTTTTAAAGACACTATATCTAAAGCATCATAAAATACTTTAAAAGCAATACTTTTTTTACCATCTAACATTAAGTTATTTACGAATCTTGTTACTAAAATAGACCCAAATTTTGGGTCTGGAATTAATATTCTTTTCTTAGCTCTTGATTTTCTCATTTTCTAAAATCTATTTATTTTTTAGGTCTTTTAGTACCATATTTTGATCTTCTTTGCGTTCTGTCATCAACACCTGAAGTATCTAAAGCCCCTCTAACAACATGGTATCTTACACCTGGCAAATCTTTCACTCTACCTCCTCTAATTAAAACAATTGAGTGCTCTTGTAAGTTATGACCTTCTCCTCCAATATAGGCGTTTACTTCATTTCCATTTGTTAANCTAACCCTAGCAACNTTTCTAAGTGCAGAGTTTGGNTTTTTAGGTGTAGTTGTATAAACTCTTGTACACACTCCTCTTCTCTGAGGACAACTATCTAAAGCTAAAGATTTACTCTTCTTTTTTATCTTAGTTCTACCTTGTCTTACTAACTGTTGTATTGTTGGCATAATTTTCTTTACCTTAATTTCTCTATTAAAATGGTCGGCAAATGTAATCATTTCTTTTAGTATAAAGAAAAGGAAGTTTGTTTTTTTTAATAAATTTGGATTTCTAGAAGTAATTCAACTAAAAAAACCTCATAAATGAGGTCTTAATTTACACGAAAAATGGATTGTCTTAATGTGTTATTCTCATAATATTGTGAGAAAGGAGCTCCTAAACTTATGCCATTTTACCAATTTTCAACAGATTATTGTAACGTAATTTTCTTAAATATTTTATGGTTNTTTATCTTAACCTCTACAAAATAAACTCCTTTACTCTTTGTTCCTTTTTCAATCACTAACTCTCTCTGATTCTTTAACTCATAAACATCCACTACATTTCCTAAAATATCTATAACCTTTAGATCTCCATCTATTATTACTCTACCAAAATCAATTGTAGTTTGTTCTCTAAACGGATTTGGAAATATTTTTAAACTTATTTGAGATTCAGCTATAGAAGTTGGATTATCAGAGGTATATGTAAATGAATTAGAGGTTACTTCACAAGAATTTGCGTCTGTAACTATACAGTAATAAGTTCCTGCAACAAGCACTATATAATCCGTTCCTCCTTGCAAATGCTGAGTCGGATTTAGGGTTTCCCTCCAACTATAACTATAATTAGTAGTTCCTCCTGTTACATTAACTGTTAAATTAGCTCCATTCTGGGTTACGTTGGATACTAAAACATCTGGCTCTGTTACTACAAAAGTATCTACTTTTAAACATCCATTTGCATCTGTTACACTTAATGTGTAAGTACCCTCTGTTAGATTATTAACAGTTCTTCCAGTTCCTGTTCCGGTAGGGTTCCATGTATAAGAATATCCTGAACCTGAAGGACTAGCAGTACCACCAGAAACGCTCCCCCCAAGATTAGGATGTACAGAAATACGACCCGTATTATTATCGTAACAATCTACATCTCGTATTACAGCTTGTATCAATATATCATCTATCTGACTAATCTCAATAGTATCTATTGTAGTACATCCATCATAAGGTCCAACATTTAATCCATCCATATACTGAGCTTCTAAAACATAAGTTCCTGCTGGAAGACCACTGATAGTAGGTCCTGTGCCAACCGAAGTTCCTGTTAATGCATGTACCCAATTATAGGCATAATTTGTAGTGTTTGGATTAGGAATCAATACATCTAAACTTCCTGTATTAGTTCCATAACACAATACATCCTGAACTGTAGATGATGGATCTTGTAAACTAGTACTACTATTATAGGTTACTGTTTCTTGTCCTATTCCTCCCAGAATTAAAGAAGAATTACATCCATTCGCATCTGTCAATACCACATCCCAAACTCCAGAACACATATCTCCTAAAATACTATCTCCTATCATAGTAGAACTAATCATAGTTCCACTAGATTGGTCTGTAGAAGCACCAACATAAGGAGGAGTTCCTCCAACTAGATGTAGAGATAATTGTCCATTACAAGCACCATCACAACTCTCATTTCTCAATACACCTGTTATGCTATACTGTAAATCAAGAGGAGTAGTAATATCAAAACTATTATTTACACTACAATTATTACTATCCAAAACAGTAACAGAATAAATACCTGCTATTAAGTTAGTAATAGTGTCATTAGTAGAATTAAATCCATTTGGTCCATACCACTGATACGTAAATGGAGTATGATCTACCCCCCCTCCTTCAACATATAACATACCGTCATTCTCCCCATAACAACTTACATGATAACCATTATACATTAAAGGAGCATAAATAGTAGAGGTCATTTGATTTGTTACTGTGTCAATATCTCTTGTATCACTAACTATACAACCTCTATAATCGGTGACTGTAATCGTATACACTCCCGCCAATAAATTTGTTGCTACTGCAGTAGTTTGTGGAGTAACAAGATTATCATCCCACTCGTACCAATAAGGTGGAGTTCCTCCATTTGCTAAAGAAGTTAAACTTGCTGAATTTACACCAATACAATAAGGGAAAATAGTTAAACTATCTATAATATTTACTTCAAAAACTGGAGGTTCATGTGTAAATACAGTATCCGTAGATTCACATCCTCTACTATCCACAACATAAACCGTATGAACGCCAGAAGTTAACGTACTATTAGTGTCACCAGCATATCCTGTTAAACTATCCCAATAAAAAGTATAAGGCTCTATACCTCCCCATCCATAAGCATATGCCAATCCATCATTATATCCATAACAAGAAATCCTATCTATCTCTGTAGCCTCAACATACAAGGGGTCAGGATGTGCTACTAAAATACTATCAAATACTTCACAACCTAAAACATCTTGTGTAGTTAAATAATAACTACCATAACTTAAACCACTATTTGTTGTTGTTGTACCTATATCCTGATGACCATTAGACCAAAAATAATGGTAATTAGGAACTCCTCCAAAGGAACTTGCACTTACACTTCCATCACTTAAACCATAACAACTAACTTCATTATCTACCAAAATAGTAGTTTTTATCTTAGGATTCTCTGATATATAAACACTATCGGTAACAACACACCCCCAATCATCTGTTAAAGTAACTACATGATAACCAGAAGTTAAATTTAAAGCATTAGAATTTAACTCTCCATTATCCCATGCAAAATAATAATTTGGCATCCCTCCACTTATATAAGTTTGTGCTGCTCCATCTGTCCCTCCATAACAAGCAATCGTATTACTAACAACTACACTATCAATACTTAAAGCGGTTGATGGCTCTCCAATGTTAATATTATAACTCTCGGAACAACCATTTGCATCATATAAATGTAAATAATAAGTACCCGCAAATAAACCCGATAAAGTATCTCTACTCATCTTAGGGAAATTTGTACTACTAGTATATATACTATCTCCAATAGCATCAAACCAGTAGTATTTATAAGGTCCTTGACTTCCAGTTGCCTGAGAAACAATCATACCACTGTTATCTCCCTTACACACTACTGGAAATTGTTGGTTTTGAGCAATCAAAGGAGTTTGTGATTGTAATATTTGTATAGTTCCAATCTGCTGACAACCATTCGCATCCGTGACTTTTATAAAATAGCTTCCAGCTAATAAACTGTCAATATTATCTCCAGTACCAACACTATAATTACTCCCATCAAACCACTCATAACTATAGGAAGGAGTACCTCCAATTGACATAGCATAGGCTGTTCCAGTTGGAGCTCCATAACAACTAACAACTGCATAATAAGATGTTAATTGTAATGGGAAATTTGGACCATTGATCGTAACTGAATCTGATATTTCGCAACTTCCATTATCAGAAATAGTAATATCATAAACCCCTCGAGGCAAATCAGTAAAAACAGTATCATAAGGTTGTGAATTAGTATTTAAAACACCATTAATAGAATAACTATAGATTGAAGTTGAAGGGTCTATTTGTTCAACAGATATTGTTCCGTTTGAATCTGCATAACAAAGAACATCTGAAACATGATATTCAAAATCAGATACTCCAATAAATCGAAGCGTATCATAACAAATATCTACTTGAGGGTTAAGAGGAGTATAATAGGTACTATCTACAAAAGTAACTACATATTCGTAAGTACCTAAAGCGTTAAGTTCTAATAAATGTTGTCCACCGTAAGGAAGGCTATTTTCAATTGTATCAACTGCCGCTCCTCCTGTCCAGGTATATGATCCAGGTGAAAATGCTTGGCAACCAATATAAACATTATCTAACCCCCAATGATCAAAAGCAAGAGAAGAAGAAGACAATTGAATCCATCTTATTCTTGTTTGAGCAGTTTGTGCAGCAGCTGGTAAAGCAATATTTACATGAAACCAATCTGTATATGGACTTGGACCACCAAGACCTCCAGAAACCCCATTAGTGTCAGGGTCCCAATATCCTATTCCATTATAAGCATACACAGGATGTGTAGCACAAACACCTGTTAATGCATTTGGCAAACCACTTCCAGGGGGTGTCCATGGTTGTTCCAAAGAACCATCCCAATTAAACCAGGTAAGACCAGCGTCTGTAGAATATTGTATCCTTACTCCTTCACAATATAAATCTGGTCCCTCGCAAGGACCTGCTTGACTCTGAGTAGCATATTTCATGTCAAATTCTAAATTAGAACATGCAGATAAATCAAAATCAACAGAAGTTAAATTTCGTGGATGAGCAGCTAAATTTCCCATCCATACATATGCATTATTTGGAATAGGATTTGCAGGTGGTGGCCACGCACAATGAGCAGGATTATTTATAATTACATTTGCTGATGCTCCAGCTGCCCAACCCGCACCTAAAGAGCCTATTTCAAAACTATTATTCAAAGGAGTACTAACTTGATTACTATAAGCATCTATCACCAAGGTGTCTCCTAATTGGAAACATTGTGATAAATTATTAGTGTCAGGCCAAATGTATTGTGTAGCAAATACTGTACACTGAGCAGAAACAGCCCCACAAAAAAATATTGATATTAAAAACGAGTATATTCTCTTCATATTTTTATTTTTCAATTTCTACAGAAATATTATTTAAAGAAAAGGAAGTTAAAGTCATTACTCTATTTCCTCTTTTTATCTTTGATCCTATATAAAAGCTCTTATTAAAGCTACAAGAACCCTCAACAATCTCATTAGCATTTAATGTTAATGTTCTAAAGTATTCCTCTGTTTTACCATCTTGTTTACAGACTCCATCTACCCATACTTCTTGATACCAAGAAATAACTACCTTTTGGTTATTTGTATTGGTGATTTTAAAAGTTAATAGTTCGTTCCCGTTACAATCAATCATTCCTTTGTTGATTATTACTCCATCCTTCTCGGAGTAATTTTCCCAATTCACATCTTGAGAAAAAGAAGTAAAACTAAAAACAGTGAATAATAAAATCAGGAATTTTTTCATAATTAATTTTTCTACAAATTTACAAAATATTTATATTGTTATATATTAATTTGTTCATTTATCTTACATACATTCAATTATCAAATAAGTGTAATACTACCTTTTTCCTCAAAAAGAGTTCCGTCCTCACCAGTTGCTTTCAAACGATAAAAATACACTCCTTCCTCTACATGCCTTCCACTATACGATTTTCCATCCCAACCAGAATTAACATTATTCCAATGATAAATTCTCTCTCCCCATCTATTAAATATTTCCACATATATACTAAGCATCCAGTCATTAAAATAGAATACATCATTTTTTCCGTCATTATTTGGAGTAAATACATTATATACATCATAACCTTCTATTTGAATCACCGACATGTCAGTTGTATCGTTACACTGATGTCCCAATACCGTGTCATGAGCAATCATAAATACATTGTATTCTCCCTGATTAGTGAATTGCATCTTTATTATTTCTTGTGGAAAAGTAATTAATGTAGAATCATTACCAAAATCCCAATAATACATCTGTCCTCCTACTGATGTGTTTTCTGCCTCAAAAAAGAAGGTTTTTCTACCAAAATCAGATAAAGTCTCAAAATCTGCAACGATTTCATCTGGTTCAGAAACAGATAAAACTGTATCAACAGAAGGGCAAGAGTTGAAGTCAGTAACAGAAATATAATATTCACCTACTGACAAATTTTTCAGATCAAACGGCATAAATGAATCATTTACTTGAGATTGAACAATAATCATATTGTCATATTCAACAACATAATTATATGGAGGAGTTCCACTTAAGAAACTTAAATTTATAACACCATCTTCTGACATATAACAACTTAAGTTCTCGATACTATTATTAAGTATTTGAATTCTTCCTGGTTCACGTATTTCCAAATTAATTGTATCCGAAACACATTTATTTGTTGTGTCAGTTACCCAAACCATGTAAGTGGAAGAAGGTAAATTTGGAAAAGTGGTACTCCATGAAGTAGTAGTATTATCATCTTCATCTAATAGTGAAATAAGATATTGTGGAACACCACCACTAACATCAACTGTTAACTCTCCTTCATCACCTCTAAAACAAATATTGTCAATAAGATTAATTATCTCAATCTCAATCTCAGAATTTGAGTTAAGAATGATACTATCATAGGCAGGACCACAATTATAACTATCCGAAACAAAAACAGTATAAGTTCCCGCAGGGATTCCTATAGCCTCTTCATTAGTAGAAACAGTGTCTGAATTTTCATTTAACCAAACATAGTCATAAGGAGGCGTTCCTCCAAATGTAAAATTCGATAGATTACCATCATCCCCATCAAAACAACTTACAATATTTACAACGGAAGCAATAGTTTGTATTGGTGTTGGTTCGATTAAATTAATAGTATCAAATACAACAAAACACCCCACCGCATCTGTAACTTTTATTACATGTGGAATAGCATATAAATCAGAAATCTGATTAGTAGTTTCATTAGTTGGTGTCCATAAATAACTATAAGGAGAAACTCCTCCAGAATTTGAAACAGAAATATATCCATCATTTCCGTTATAACAACTCACATGTTTTATCGAATCATAGTTTATTATTATTTCGTCATACTCAATAATATCTACAGTTGCACTATCCAAACATCCATAGACATCCTGAACATAAATATTATATGTTCCTGCATTTAGATAATTAAAAGAGTTCAATGCACTCCAATTAGTCATATTATCAATTGAATACTGAATTGGAGCATCTCCACCATCTAGTTCTATATTGATAAAAGCGCTATGAGAACCAAAACAAATAGGGTTTTGAGTGAAATATATACTATCAAAAGAAAGTGGATTTAAAAAGTTCAAAGCCCCTATAAATGATTGGGGTTGAGTTACCCAAGTAGTAGAATTACAATAATTGACGTCTGTAACATCTATAATGATGGAATCATACGGTAGATTAAAAATAGTATCTCCAAAACCAAATCCTGCATTCCCAGATAAAATAGTAGAAGACCACATATGTTGATATGGAGGATTTCCTCCTGTAATATTGAGATAAAGCTCTCCATCATTTGTAACTCCCATACAAGTTTCATTTTTCTTACCTATGATAGAAAACTCCAGCTTTGCTGGATGTTTTATCACAACTGTATCTAAAGCAAAGCATCCAACAGAATCGAAAACCGAAATAAAATATTTTTCAGATAAGTGTGAAGGATTAACATTTGATACAAATAAAGAATCTGCTATATTTGTAGTATCGAAGTTAGACCATAAATAAGAATAATTCCCAAGTCCTCCACTAACAAAGACCTCTATTTGACCATCATTACCATTGTAACACCCTACATTCTGCACCGAAAAAGAATCAATATATAAAGACGAATCTGACACAAAAATTGAGTCGTAAACTACTTCACAACCTTTATCATCTAGTAATTGAATTTTATATAATCCTACGCACAATGATTGAAAAGTGTCAGTAGAAGGAATTAATCCAAATGGAATATTATTATTTTGATATTTTAAATAATAAGAATATGGAGCCAATCCTCCAGAAGCCGGATAACCAGTAATAGAGTCGGTAATCAAATATACTTCTCCATTGCAACTATTATTATTTAAACACCTAACATCATTAACAACAGGAGGGTGATTAAGAGATACAGGAAGTGGTTCATTAATAAAGATTGAATCAGATCTATCTTCACAAGTTCCGGAATTTGAAATAGCTTCTATTCCATACCAACCAGAAATTAGTGTGTTAAAATAGGTTCCTGTATCCAATGGAACTTGAATTGTATTAGGAGTATATCTATACAACTCATAAATATAGCATTGATTAGTATCTATTAACTTAAAAGTACCATTAGAATCCCCATTACAAACTACGTCTGTTATTTCTACAGTTAGAGGTATGCTCCAAACAGTATCTACTTCCAAAGTAACTTCCATACTATCTAGACATCCATTAGTATCTTCAATTCCAACTAGATAATCTCCTCTATATAATGAGTTAAATATATTGTTGTTTTGAGAAGTTAGTTCAGCCCATTGCCCAAAATTGAAAGTATCTAATGAATAAATAGAAACTGAATTTTGTGGAGTAGAAAATACAGTAATTTCTCCATCCCAAGCGCAACAACTCTCATTTTTTGTAACAAGAGAGTCAATTATTGTTCGAGGGGTTTTCCCAATATATATATTTCCGTAATTATAACTACACATTAGAGAATCTTCAACAACCAAAGTATAATTCCCTTGAACTAAATCGTCAATAAGTAAAGTGTCATTATTAATTGGAGATGAAGTAAATGGACCATTAGCATCTGTTATAGTATAAGTATAGAATCCATATCCACCCTGCGCGATTACTTCAATCCATCCATCATTTAGTCTACAAGTTTCTAAAGATGAATCGACATCCAATACAATGTTAGATTCTAAATCTACTAAAATAGAGTCTTGTGAAATTACGCAATTTATTGCATCTTCTACAATTACAGTATAATAAGTAGTACTTAATCCGGTAAAGATATTAGAAAATTGAGGATTAAGAAAAATAGTATACTCTACGGGACCGGAAGAAGAACTAGCAAAAATCTCAATACTTCCTAAAGAAGTAGAGCAAATCTCATTAGTTACAAATGGAGGAGAGTCAAAACTCAAATCATTCTCAGTTATTGTAATATTCTGATTTGTAAAACAACTTATAAAACCATTTCCGGTGTCTACCTCAATCGTGTAAGGATAAATTCCTGGGAAATATGAAGAAGAAGATGTGTCACCTGAAAACAAAACATCATTTGGGATTATCAGTTTATAAATAAAAGATGGGTCGGTATTTATTGTGTCAAAATAGAACTCAGTACTCTCTCCTGCGCAAATTTCAGGTCCGTTTAAAGAAAGAACATTTATCTCAGGAGTTATGATAGAAAAAGGAATTGTAGTGTCTGGACAAGCACCAGCACCTCCCAAAGTATATGCGTGAAATTCATATCCTCCTGCTGGAAGATTTATAGCAAAAGTATCTGATGCCATTGTGTTCCATATATTCCCAGTAAGAGTATCTTTAAACTGAAAACTATCTTTATAAGCGAAGTTAGTTATATTAACAATTGCAATACCACTACTATCTTGATCACAGAAAATATTATTCACCTCTAATTCAGGGCTACATGTATCTTCTATGGGAACAGAATAAGTAAAAGTCTCAGTACATCCAAGTAAATCAACAACAGTATCAATATAAGTTCCAGCACATAAATTTGTAATTGGGGATAATGCATTATTACTAATAGAAGTTGGCCCAGTCCAACTATGTGTCAATGGAGCTGCTCCTCCAACTATTTGAAATTCAATCTCTCCGTCACAAGTTGTACTATCGTTAGCTGGTGTAATAATATAATTAAATCTTTCAATTTCTGTTGGGTTTATAACCTGGATAATAGTAGAATTAGTACCACCACAACCATTGGAGTCAATTACAGTATATCGGTATTGTCCCGCACCTAGCTGAAAGTTAGGCTGACCAAAAATATAAAATGTATCTTGAATATTAAAAATAGGAGATCCTACAAAATTCCAACTCGTAGTAATTGAATCATAGAATTCTAGTGAATAATCAAATGGACCTGTACCAAAAACTTGGTTAATCATTATTTCCCCATTATTATCTCCAAAACAAACTGGATTAACAATATTGTTAAGTTGACCATAACTACATGCCTGATTTGCTCCAACAGTATAGGTGTCAGAATAAGAACATGCATTTGAATCTGTTACTGTATAATTATAAGTTCCTGCTGATAAATTAGATATATCTTCTGTGATAGCGCCATTAGACCAAGAGAAAACATATGGAGAGATTCCTCCTGCAACACTAATATCTATACTTCCGTCAAAAGTCAATACATTTGTAGCATTTATAACACTTCCAGAAACAGTTATTGGAGGAGGTTCGGTGATATTTATACTAGTAGAATCATATATTGATGCCGGATTTACTCCATTAGGATTGGTTGCATTCCAAGCAATAGAATCGACTAATAATATTGTATAGTTTTGTGCTGCTAAGAGTGGAACATTAATACTAGTTACGGTAGTGTTATTTGTTGACGCAATAGGTATAAAAATAGTTGGTGAAATATAATATCCAACCTTAACTTTTAAAACAGTCGGAGGAGTAGTTTGATTCACTAAAATATTAATATCTGCTCCACCTCCATGACATAAAATAGAATCAGTAATTGTAACAGGCTGCTGAATTGTTTGCGCACTCGTATTAAATGATGGAAACAACAATAGAAACGCAAATAATATAATTAGTATTCTCTTCATTTATAAATATTAATTTATGAGAAATAATAATGAGCAAAAAGGTATCGTAAAACTCCCCATCATAAACATTAAAGTTGGTGAAATCCTACAATAGGAACTCATGATTTTATTAACATCCTTGTATTTTCTTTCTATCATCTAGTTATCGTCAGTTTGCAAACATACGAAAACTTTCTTATTTTCAATACGTTTAATATTCAAGAATTCATTAGAAGACAATAATGCACAAAAGGTTTCGTAAAACTAACATACAAAAAGTAGCTTGAAAACAAGATCTTATAATCTTATTAACATTTTGCATTTATTAGTCTACTTATTAATCTAGTACATAGGTAATGTTGGAAGACACAAAAACTTTCTTATTTCAACACTTCTAATATTCAGGAATTCTTAAATTTGAAATTCATTAAAATCAAAATGACTGATTACTTAAAAGAACTAAATTCTGATCAAATAAAAGCGGTTATGCAAATTGATGGCGCGAGCATGGTAATTGCAGGTGCTGGATCAGGAAAAACTAGAGTACTCACATACAAAGTAGCTCATCTTTTAAAGAAAGGAATAAGCCCTTTCAATATACTTGCACTCACCTTTACCAACAAAGCATCAAAAGAAATGAGGAACAGAATTGATAGAATTGTTGGAGGTCAACAATCCAGAAATCTATGGATGGGAACTTTTCACTCTGTTTTTTCCAGGATTTTACGATCAGAAGCAGAGAAAATTTCTTTTCCTACTAACTTTACTATTTATGATACAGCCGATTCTAAAAGCCTAATCAGAAGTATTATAAAAGATCTTAATCTAGACAAGGAAATCTATAAAGTTAACGCCATTCAGAATCGAATATCCTCTTTAAAAAATAATTTTATCACTCCTCAAGGATATAATAATCATCCTGAACTTTTACAAACAGACGTAAAAGCAAAACGAACAGAGTTTGGAAGAATTTACCATCAATAT
This sequence comes from Flavobacteriales bacterium, assembly GCA_002710495.1. GTDB lineage: Bacteria > Bacteroidota > Bacteroidia > Flavobacteriales > BACL11. The sequence goes on along the minus strand of PAKE01000039.1, from coordinate 14,490 downwards.
ACACAAAGATGTTTCAAGTCTGGAGCTATGGATTTTGATGATTTACTAGTAAACACTTACAAATTACTAAATGATTTCCCGGAAGTAATGCATAAATACCAAAACAAATTTAAATACATTTTGGTAGATGAGTATCAGGACACCAACCATATACAATATCTGATTATTAAGATTCTAGCTGCACTGAACGAAAATATTTGTGTAGTTGGTGATGACGCTCAATCAATTTATGCATTTAGAGGCGCAAATATCCAAAATATTCTGAATTTTAAGATTGATTATCCGGAATACAAACTGTATAAATTAGAACAAAATTATCGTTCCACAAAAAACATAGTACAAACAGCAAACTCTCTAATCAAACATAATGAAAAACAAATTGAAAAAGTTGTTTGGACTGACAATAAAGAGGGTGATTCAATATTGATATGCGAAACAGCAACCGACAATGATGAAGGAAGATTAGTTGCAAATACAATTAACGGCCTATTATCAAAAGATAATTTTTCTGATTTCGCAATTCTGTATAGAACAAACGCTCAGTCAAGAGCTTTAGAAGAATCTTTACGAAAGATGGGAATTCCTTATAAAATTTACGGGGGACTATCTTTTTATCAAAGGAAAGAAATAAAAGATGTGCTTGCTTATTTTAGAATGGCAATAAATCTGAAAGATGAAGAAGCTCTGAAAAGAACCATAAATTATCCGGCAAGGGGAATTGGATCTACTACAATTCAGAAATTGATAATTTCATCAAACGAAAATGATATTTCAATTTGGGACGTTATTTCAGATTTAGATAAATTTGATATTAAAATTAATTCAGGCACTCGCAATAAATTAGAAAGTTATGTTACTCTGATAAAAAGTTTTGCAGCTCAGACCGAAAGTAAAAACGCTTATGATTTAGCGGATCATATAACTAAAAAATCTGGTCTATTTACGTTGCTAAAATCAGACACAACACCTGAAGGAGTAAGTAGATTTGAAAACATACAAGAACTACTTAGCGGAATGCAGGATTTCATAGAAAATTATGATGGAGATAATACTCCTGTCCTTTCAGAATTCATGAAAGATGTCGCTCTATTGACCGATACTGACAAAGAAAAAAAAGAGGATTTTAACAAAGTCACCTTAATGACTATTCACGCTTCAAAAGGATTAGAATTTCCTTATGTTTTTGTTGTTGGTCTAGAGGAAGGTCTATTTCCATCCATGATGAGTGGAAATAGTCAATCTGATTTAGAAGAAGAAAGAAGATTATTTTATGTTGCAATTACCCGAGCTGAAAAAAGACTTTTCCTGTCTTACTCCAATATTCGTTTTAAATGGGGGCAATATATTGATTCGGAAGCAAGTAGGTTTCTTTCTGAAATTGACCAAATATATGTTACAAAAAAGAACTTCTTAAAAGATCAAAAAACAAACAGGAATCCTCATAAAATATTTACGAAAACAAAAACTACAACAAACAACAACTTTTCACCTCAAGGATTTAAAAAAGCAAGCAAACTCTCTAATACCAGTATAAAAAAGAGTAATCTAATTAAATTAAAAAACGGACAAATAGTAAAACATGAAAAGTTTGGAACGGGAAAAGTTATAAATATTGAAGGAGAAGGACCGAACAAAAAAGCTACCGTTTTCTTTAATGGAATTGGTAACAAGCAATTATTATTGAAATTTGCCCGATTAGAAATTATGAAATAAAGTTGTTTTCAAGGGAAAATCTTATTTTAATAAATTTCTAATTTTATGTTCGTCTATTTTTAAGGTTTCTTTCAATTCCTGTTCTGAGAGAAATTTTTTTTCTTCTCTAATTCTTTTTACAAACTCTACTCTTAATTCCTCTCCATAAATATCTTGATTAAAATCCAGGATATGCACTTCTAAAGTTCTTTGTTTTGCAGCAAATGTCGGATTATAACCAATATTCATCATAGCCGAATATTTTTTAGAATTATGTTCAACCATTACTGCGTAAACACCATCATTTGGAATTAGTTTCCATTTATTCTCTATCTGAATATTAGCAGTAGGAAAACCTATTTTACTGCCATTTTGTTTTCCTTTTACAACTTTTCCCTTCAAACAAAAACTATGCCCCAGATAAGAGACAGATTCTTTAATCTTATTATTTACGATTAGTTTCCTGATTTTTGATGAACTAACTGATATATCTTGAAATTTTTGAGGTTCTATTTTTTCTATACCATATCCATACAAATCTGATAATTTTAGAAGATCGTCAAAATCACCTTCTCTATTTCTTCCAAAATGATGATCATACCCAATAATCAGTTTTTTAACTTTTAGTTTATTTACCAATACATCTCGTACAAAATTCACAGCTTTTATTCTAGAAAATGTAGGGGTAAATTCTTGTACTATTAGATGTTCTAAACCATAACTTTCTAACATCTTTGACCTTTCTTCAATTGTAGTTAGTAATTTTAACTTTTGATCGTCAGGAAATAATACATGACGAGGGTGAGGATAAAATGTTAAAAGAACGCTTTCTCCACCTATCTTTTTTGCATCTTGGTTAAGCTGATTTAATATGGATTGATGACCAATATGAACACCATCAAAAGTTCCTAAGGTTAAAGCTACGCTAAATTCAGGAGAAAACTCTTCAATAGAATTATAAATCTTCACAATTTTTTTTCTTATTTATATTGTTAAAAAACTGTTCAAAATTAAACATAAATTTATTTACATACTTTATATAATCAAACAAATAAAAAAATGTAAATTTGCTGTCGAAAATTAACGATTTATTTTAATATAAATAAAACAAAATAATATGTCACAAAATATTGGTAAAGTTTCTCAAATTATTGGACCTGTAGTAGATGTAATATTTGAAGATGATTCAACACAACTTCCAAATATTTACGATTCTTTAGAAATTAATAGAGAAAATGGAAGTAAATTAATTTTAGAATGCCAACAACACATTGGTGAAGATACTGTAAGAACTATCTCAATGGAAACAACAGATGGCGTCAGCAGAGGTACTGAAGTTATTGCAACTGGGGCTCCAATTAAAATGCCTGCCGGAGAAAATATTAAAGGTCGAGTATTTAACGTGATTGGAGATGCTATTGATGGAATGGAAGATTTGGACAAGACTTCTGGACTTCCAATTCACAGAGATGCTCCTAAGTTTGAAGATTTATCTACAGCCACTGAAGTATTATTTACTGGAATTAAAGTAATTGATCTTATTGAGCCGTATGCAAAGGGGGGTAAAATTGGATTATTTGGTGGAGCTGGTGTAGGTAAAACGGTGCTTATTCAGGAATTAATTAACAATATCGCTAAAGGACATGGTGGACTTTCAGTATTTGCCGGAGTTGGTGAGAGAACAAGAGAAGGAAACGATCTTTTAAGAGAGATGTTAGAGTCAGGGATTATCAATTATGGAGAAGACTTTAATAAATCAATGGAAGAAGGAGGATGGGATCTTTCTAAAGTTGACAAATCAATAATGGGTGATTCAAAAGCTACATTCGTTTTCGGGCAAATGAACGAGCCTCCAGGAGCAAGAGCAAGAGTTGCACTTTCTGGATTAGCAATTGCTGAGTACTTTAGAGATGGTGATGGAGAAGGGAAAGGAAAAGATGTATTATTCTTTGTAGATAATATTTTCCGTTTTACACAAGCGGGTTCTGAGGTGTCTGCACTTTTAGGAAGAATGCCTTCAGCTGTAGGCTACCAACCAACATTAGCAACAGAGATGGGAACTATGCAAGAAAGAATTACTTCTACTAAAAATGGTTCTATTACTTCTGTTCAAGCAGTATATGTACCTGCAGATGATTTAACTGACCCTGCGCCTGCTACTACATTTGCTCACCTTGATGCTACAACAGTACTTTCAAGAAAAATTGCTGAGCTAGGTATTTATCCTGCGGTAGATCCATTAGATTCAACTTCAAGAATTCTTACTGCTGATGTAGTAGGTGAAGAACATTACGATTGTGCTCAGAAAGTAAAAGAGATTCTTCAGAGATACAAAGAATTACAAGATATTATTGCTATTCTTGGTATGGACGAATTATCTGAAGAAGATAAATTAGCAGTACATAGAGCAAGAAGAGTACAAAGATTCTTATCACAACCTTTCCATGTTGCTGAACAGTTTACGGGGCTTAAAGGAGTACTTGTAGACATTCAAGATACTATTAAAGGATTCAATATGATTATGGATGGAAAAGTTGACCAATACCCTGAAGCTGCATTTAACCTTGTTGGTTCTATTGAAGAGGCAATTGAAAAAGGAGAAAAGATGTTAGCAGATGCTAAATAAGAAATTATGTTATTAGAAATAATTACACCCGAAAACAAACTATTTGAAGGAGAAGTAACTTCTGTTAAATTTCCTGGTACAGATGGTGAATTTGGAGTTCTAAATAATCACGCTCCTATCATCTCTACACTTACAAAGGGTTCTATTGTTGTNATTGATAATAATAATGAAAGTAAGAACTTTGACATTAACGGAGGTGTGATTGAAATGCAAAACAATAAAATTATTGTTTTAGCTGACTAAATGTTTTTAAATAAAATTATAGAAGAGGACCTTAATCAGTCCTCTTTTTTTATGTTTGAAGAATGAAAAATTNGTTTATATTATTTAGCTGCTTTTGTATTGCTTGCGGAAATAATACTAATAAAGAAGATACTACATTTCAACTTGAGGTAGGTGATATTCTTTTTCANGATTTAGACTCTTCTCCTCTTTGTGATGCAATCGAATTGGTAACTCCAGGATATAATGGAGCAAAATTTTCGCATATCGGATTAATAGTTTCTGATAATGACACATTAAAAGTTCTGGAATCAATTCCTCCAAAAGTAATATTAACAAATATGGATGATTTCTTAAATCGTTCTTTTGATCAAAATGGAGATCCGAAAGTTATTGTTGGAAGATTAACTAAGGATTTTTCTTATTCTATTGCAAATGCTGTGTCATTTTCAAAATCCCAATTAGACAAAGAGTATGATGATGTGTTTTTAATAAATAATGACAAATATTACTGCTCGGAACTAATATATGAAGCTTTCTCAAAAGATTCTATTTTTCAATTACAACCTATGACCTTTCTGCATCCCGAGACCAAGGACACTTTAGAAACATGGAAAGAATATTACTCAGATTTAGGAGTTAAAATTCCTCAAAATAANCTAGGGATAAATCCTGGAATTATGTCGCTTTCTGAAAAGATAGAAATAATACATCTCTATGGAATTCCTGAAGGAATAAAAAAATAATTATTCTTTNTTTTTTGTATCAATAATTATAGTGACAGGTCCATCATTGGTCAAAGAAACTTTCATATCCGCAGCAAACTCTCCAGACTGAACTTCTTTTCCTATTATATCAGACAACTCTTTTTTAAATTGTTCATACAAGGGTATAGCATGTTCTGGTCTGGAAGCTTTTATATATGATGGTCGGTTTCCTTTCTTTGTTTTTGCATGTAATGTAAACTGACTTACCACAATAACTTCTCCATTAACTTCTGTAACGGATCTATTCATTTTCCCATCTTTATCTGAGAAAATTCTCAATGAAGAAATTTTATTTGCAAGCCACTCCGAGTCTTCTTTTGTATCTTGAGTCCCAATTCCTAAAAAAACTAAAAGTCCATCATGGATTGCAGCAACTTTCTTTTCATCAATACTAACTGACGCATTAATTACTCTCTGAACAACTACTCTCATTAGTAATCGTTTAATCTATAGTTCTCCTCCTCTTCCTCTATCATTCCTAAATAGCTAAAGTATCTACTTTCTGCTATTTCATTTTTCATAATCGCATCTTTCACTTTGCAGTTTGGTTCATTAAGATGAATGCAATTATGGAACTTGCATTTGCTTTTTAAAGCAAAAAATTCTGGGAATAAATTTGTAATTTCATTTTTATCAATCTCTACCAAACCAAAACCTTTTATTCCTGGTGTATCAATTATTGAGGCTCCAAAATCTAATTTATGAAGCTGCGAAAAAGTAGTAGTATGTTGACCTTGATTATAACTTTCAGAAACTTCTTTTGTATTAATATGAAGATTTGGTTGCAACTTATTTATCAAGGTAGATTTACCAACTCCGGAGTGACCAGAAATCAGATTTACTTTTCCTTTCATCACATTTCTCACTTTACTTAGGTCGTCTTTCAGTGCCGAAAGAGAAATAGTCTTGTATCCTATTTTCTTATAAACCTTAATTAGTTCTTTATGATTATCTTTATTCTCGTTGTTATACAAATCTGTTTTATTAAAAAGTAATACAACCTCAACACCAAAGGCATTTGCAGAAACCAAAAACCGATCAATAAAAGTTGTGGTAGTTATAGGATTCAACAAAGTTACCATCAGTATTGCCTGATCTATATTAGAAGCAATAATATGAGTTTGTTTTGATAAATTTACTGATTTCCTGACAATAAAATTCTTTCTGTCCATCAACTTGTTAATCATGAAGGAGTCATCTAATTTTTCCAAAACAACCCTATCTCCTACCACAATAGGATTAGTGCTTTTAATTCCTTTTATTCGAAACTTTCCTTTTAGGCGGCATTCTAGCAAATCACCTTTCTCAGATTTTACTAAGTACCAACTTCCTGTTGTTTTTATTACAGTTCCTTTCACATGGCAAATATACAATAAGAATTTTCTTATCTTTGAGGAAATTTAAAACTAAGATTATGAAAAAACTATTTTATTTATTTTTACTACTACCATTTTTATCTTACTCACAGATAACTGTAACTAGTTCTAATCTTCCAAATATTGGTGATACTGTGATAACAGCATACGATTATGGAACGTATTTACCAGGATCTTCTGGGTCTAATCAAAATTGGAATTTCTCTAATGTGTCTGGAACTCCAGAAATGATTTTAGGATTTATTGATCCTGCAGCAACTCCATATTCATCTAGTTTTCCCTCAAGTAATATATGCGCAGAGGTAGATTCTGGAACATATTTCTATTTAAACAGATCTGTTAATGGACTTGATGCTGTTGGTTATGTAGATTCAGGAATGGTTTTTCCTTATAATAAGATGATGTTACCTGCATCTCTAAATTATTTAGACACAATTACTAATACTCAAGTTGTATATCAATGGGATACCTTACTAAATCCTCCATTACCTGCTTCTTTAGTAACAGGAATGATTGGACCTTATACTATTGATTCTATTAAATCAATTTATGGAAATACTGATAAATTTATTGTGGATGGATGGGGACAAGTTCAACTGCCAAATGTAACTTTTGATGCATTGAGAGTATTTGAAACAAGTTTTGAGTTTGACAATACCCTTTTTAGGATAACAAATACTACCACAGGTGTGTCTCAATGGATACAAGATAGTAGTTCTTTAGGTGTTTATTGGAATGAAAGTAAGTATTCGTGGAGAACTAATGATCCTACAATAAATTGGAGTTTAGCTGAGATGGAAACAGATTCTGCGGGAAATTCTTATGGAGATATTATTTACTACTTAGGTAATTCCGTAAATAGTATTGTTATATCTCCTCCAATGGTTGATCTGGATAAATTAGTAAATGTAAGTTGTAATGGAGATTCCGATGGATTTATTATGTTAGATGTTTTTGGTACATCTTATCCATTTACTTTTATGTGGTCTAATGGATTATCTACTCAGGATATATTTAATATTCCTGCTGGAACATATACAGTAATTGTCACGGATGCAAATGGGAATAATATAACAGAAACATATGTGGTTACAGAACCTCCATTGCTAACCTCCATGATAAATCAATCTATGCTTGATTTAATAGTTAATGTAAATGGAGGCACACCACCATACAGTTATACATGGAGTACAGGTGATACGTTATCAACTATTACTCCATTAATTAATGGTAATTATACCTGTGTGGTTACAGATAAACAAGGATGCATTGCTACACTATTCTTTACAGTCTCTAATATTCCTACAAGTATTTTAGATATAAATTCAGACAAGAGATTAATTAAGATTGTTGATGTTTTAGGAAGAGAAAGTAAAATAACTAAGAAAATACCATTATTTTACATCTATTCTGATGGAACAGTAGAGAAAAGAATAATTATTGAATAAATGAAGAAGATCTTTAAAATATTGGCAAAAATTAATAAGATATTACTTCCATCTATGATTAATAAAGATATAAGTCAATTAAAGACCTACCAAAAAATAATTATTGCTTACAGGTATTGGGTTACTAAAAATTGTTGTTAAGAATCTGCTTTCAAATACTTACCTTTTTAAACAAAATTTCCTACAATTTTCTGAACATTATCTGATTTTCCCATAGTGTAGAAATGAATACAAGGTGCTCCAAACTCAATTAATTCTTTTGTCTGATTTATAGCCCACTCTACTCCTACTTGTCGTACATCTTCATTTGATTTACATTTCAGTACTTCATCTACTAATTCGTTAGGAACATTCAAATGAAACCTTTGTGGTAATAATGTTAATTGCTTTTCAGTAGACATGGGTTTCAATCCTGGAATAATAGGAATATTTATGTCATTTTCTCTGCACAATTTTACAAAATCATAATACTTCTGATTATCAAAAAACATTTGAGTTACAATATAATCCGCACCTGCTTCTACCTTCTTTTTTAGGAAATGTATATCCGATCTCATATTAGCTGCCTCAAAATGCTTTTCAGGGTATCCAGCAACTCCAATACAGAAATCTGTTTTTGCAGAATTCTTTAATTCTTCATCCAAATAAACTCCATTATTCATTCCATCTACTTGTTTTAAAAGCCCAGAAGCAAATTTATGACCACCCTCTTCTGCGTTAAAATAGGTTTCTGATTTAATAGGGTCTCCTCTAAGCACTAAAACATTATCAATTCCTAAAAAATCCAAATCAATAAGTGCGTTTTCAGTTTCTTCTTTATTAAAACCGCCACAAATAATATGAGGGACAGTATCTACATTATACTTATTCATTATTGCGGCACAAATACCAACAGTTCCAGGTCTTTTTCTTACAGATATTCTCTCGAGAAGTCCATCTTTTCTATTTTTATACACATATTCCTCTCTGTGATAAGTTACGTCGATAAATGGAGGATTATATTCCATTAACGGATCTAAAGAATTATAAATAGAATCAATACTCTTGCCCTTTAATGGAGGTAAAATCTCAAAAGAGAATAAAGTTTGTTTTGCGTTTTCTAGATGTTTTATTACTTTCATAATTTTATATGTTTGAACTTAACCATTTATTAGTTTCATTAATAGTCTGTTTTTTTCGTTTGGAATAATCTTCCATTTGGTCATTTTGTATTTTTCCAACACTAAAGTATTTACTTTCAGGATGAGAAAAATAATAACCACTTACTGTTGCATTTGGATACATTGCCATGCTTTCTGTTAAACTCACTCCTATTTGTTCTGCATTTAAGAGCTTAAAAAGCTTCAACTTCTCCGTATGATCTGGACATGCAGTATAACCAGGAGCAGGACGAATTCCATGATACTTTTCTTTTATCAACTCATCATTCTTGAATTTCTCATCAGAAGCATATCCCCAAATTTCTTTTCTTACTTTTTCATGCATGTATTCGGTAAGAGCCTCTGCTAATCTGTCCGCTAACGATTTTAGCAGGATACTATTATAGTCATCCAAATCCTTTTCAAATATCTCTAGTTGTTTTTCGATCTCCAAACCTGCCGTACAAACAAAAGCTCCCATATAATCTTTTATAGGAGAAATATAGTCTGATAAACAAAGGTTATTTTTTGACTTTTTGGATTGCTGACGGAGGAAATTAAAGGTTTCTAATTGTTCTCCTTTTACTGAAAGAAGAACAACATCATCTCCCTCTTGTTTTGCTTCCCAAATACCTACTACCGATTTTAAAGTTAACCATTTTTCTGAAACAATTTTTTTCAGCATTTCGACCGCATCATTGTGCAAACCTGTAGCTTCTTCTCCATATTTTTCATCTGAGAAAATTGCAGGAAACTTTCCTTTCATCTCCCAAGAAATAAAGAAAGGGGTCCAATCAATATATGCGATTACATCTTCAATATTTATATTTTCAAAAATGTTTACTCCCAAATTATTAGGTATAATAGAATTGTAATTACGCCAATCATAATCAAAACAATTCTTTCTTGCTTCTTCTAAAGAAATATACTCTTTTTGACTTCTTCTTTTTAAATAATGACCTTTAATCTCTAAGTACTTTTCCTTCATGTCTGATTTAAAGTTTTCAGAATCGGAACCTAATAACTTACTACTAACACTTACGGACTTGGAAGCATCTAACACATGTATTATAGAATTATTAGTGTATTTATCCATTAACTTTACAGCAGTATGTACCTTTGATGTTGTAGCTCCTCCAATCATTAGAGGAACATCAAAAGATTGTCGTTGCATCTCCTCCGCNACATGAATCATTTCATCNAAAGANGGAGTAATTAAACCACTTAAACCAATAATATCTACCTTATNTTTTTTNGCNTGTTCCAATATTTNTTCGGAAGAAACCATAACCCCTAAGTCAATAATTTCNAAATTATTACAAGANANAACNACTCCNACAATATTNTTNCCAATATCNTGTACATCTCCTTTTACCGTNGCCATTAATATTTTTCCAGCATTGGANCTTTCCGTTTTCTCATCCTCTATANAAGGAGTTAAAANNGCAACCGATTTTTTCATTACCCTTGCNGATTTTACTACTTGNGGCAAAAACATTTTNCCGCTTCCAAAAAGATCCCCAACAATATTCATTCCATCCATTAAAGCTCCNTCAATTACATCTATAGGTTTNTCGGATTTTAATCTTGCTTCTTCTGTATCTTCTTCAATATAAGTAACAATTCCTTTTACAAGTGAATGTTCCAATCTCTTTTCTACCGACTGATTTCTCCAATCNAGATTTTCTTCTCTTATCTTTCCTCCACCTTTGTATATTTCTGCAATATCCACTAATCTNTCGGTAGNTCCATTATCTTTATTTAATAGAACATCTTCTACAGCANTNAGTAAATCTTTNGGAATATCAGAATAAACNTCAATCATACCNGCATTNANAATNCCCATATCCATTCCATTTTGTATAGCGTGATATAANAAAGAGGAATGCATNGCCTCTCTCACTATATTATTNCCTCTAAAAGAAAAAGAGACNTTACTNACNCCACCACTNACTTTTGCNTGAGGAAGATTTTCTTTTATCCATTTTGATGCCNTGAAAAAATCAACTGCATAATTATTNTGTTCTTCAATTCCNGTNGCNACNGTTAAAATATTAGGATCAAAAATTATATCTTCAGCAGGAAAACCTACTTCCTTTGTAAGNATNTTATATGCTCTTTCACAAATTCTAATTTTATCNTTATAATCTACCGCTTGTCCTTTNTCNTCAAAAGCCATAACAACCACTGCAGCACCATATTTTAATATNGTTTTNGCATNTTTAANAAAAACNNNTTCNCCNTCTTTTAAGGAGATAGANTTNACAANNCCTTTNCCTTGNANNCATTTTAANCCNTCTTCAATTATTTCCCATTTTGANGANTCAATCATAACTGGAACTCTAGAAATATCAGGATCGGAAGCTGTTAAATTTAAGAAATGAACCATACTTTCTACTCCTTCAATCAATCCATCATCCATNTTAATATCAATAACCTGAGCNCCACTTTCTACTTGTTGAAGTGCAACTGAAAGTGCTTGTTCAAAATCATCTTCNTTAATTAATCTTCTAAATTTTATAGAACCCATTACATTTGTTCTCTCTCCAATATTCAAAAAATTACTTTCTTCAGTAACAGTAACAGCTTCTAAACCACTCAACTTCATTTGNGTTTTTAGAGTAGGGATTTCNCTTGCTTTACATTTTGCAGCAATTCTNGCAAATTCAGCAATATGATCTGGAGTAGTTCCACAACAACCNCCTACAATATTTACCAATCCTGAATTCATAAAATCTTCNAATTGTTTCCCCATTATTTCTGCTGTTTCATCATATTCTCCCATTNCATTTGGAAGACCAGCNTTTGGANAGGCNCTAATAAANAACTCTGATTTATCAGAAAGTTCNTTAATATAAGGACGCATAGCNTTTGTTCCNAGNGCACAATTAAAACCAATACTTAAAAGNGGAATGTGAGAAACAGAATTNAGAAAAGCTTCTGCTGTTTGACCAGAAAGAGTTCTTCCACTCTCATCAGTAATTGTTCCGGAAACCATAATTGGAACTTCTANTNCTTTTTCCTCAAAAACTTCAGANATTGCAAAAAGAGCTGCTTTACAATTCAGAGTATCAAAAACAGTTTCAACAAGCAGNAAATCAACATTACCATCTAATAATGCTTCTACCTGNTGTTTATACGCAATNCTCAAATCATCAAATGTNACATGACGAAAAGAAGGNTCNTCTACTTTTGGAGAGATAGATGCAGTTCTGTTTGTGGGTCCGATAGCNCCCGCTACAAATCTTGGTTTTTCAGGCGTTGAAAATTCNTTTGCCGCNTNTTTTGCAATTTTTGCAGACTGAAAATTAATATCGTAAANAGCAGACTCTAATTTATAATCTGCTTGAGCTATANTAGTTCCACTAAAAGTATTTGTTTCAATGATATCAGCACCTGCTTTTAAGTATTCTGCATGAATCTCTTTAATAATTTCTGGTCTAGTAATAGAAAGNAAATCNTTATTTCCNTTTAAATCATTTTCAGAATTTACAAATTGAGTTCCTCTAAAATCTTTTTCTTGNAATTTATATCTCTGAATCATAGTACCCATAGCACCATCNAGAATAAGGATTCTTTCTTTTAATATATCTTTTATNGTCTTGTTCATTTTTAATTTTTACAAGACTTAACAAAAAAGATTTCNGAAANTNTATATTGATTTCGTCATCTACCTCCATAATTGGAGTGGGATTTGGCACCCTGCTTTCCAGGGTTGCCAAGACATCATAGGGCCCNTCCCTCCGTCTTTCTTGATAAGTCAGNNACAAATAAATANCAAAAAAAGTTAAAAACCAAACATATTTATTTTTTTATTTTATATTTGTNGTCCGAAATGTGGAAGGATTTGGCCTATTGCAACCACTAGAAAAAATGCTAAAATAGCAAACCTNATTTTTAGATACATAAGCCAANTCCNAACATCTTTCAAATAATTAATTAATAACTTAAATTATTTAAGAAATGTCATATTATTTTACATCNGAATCNGTTTCNGAAGGACACCCAGACAAAGTATCAGATCAGATTTCTGATGCNTTATTAGANAACTTNNTAGCACAAGANCCNAACTCGAAAGTTGCATGCGAAACACTAGTAACTACAGGACTAACTGTTCTAAGTGGAGAAGTAAAAACTAACGGTTTTGTGGATGTTCAAAATGTTGCCAGAGAAGTCATCAGAAAAATAGGATATACTAAATCAGAATACCAATTTGATGCAGATAGTTGTGGAGTAATTTCCGCAATACATGAACAATCTGCAGATATCAGGCAAGGAGTTGTAGAAGGATCAGGATTACATACAGAACAAGGAGCTGGAGATCAGGGAATGATGTTTGGTTACGCAACAAACGAAACTAAAAATCTAATGCCTCTTGCATTAGACATCTCCCATAAAATACTTATTGAACTTGCTGATATAAGAAAAAAAGGTGTTGAAATGACTTACTTACGTCCGGATTCAAAATCGCAAGTTACCTTGGAGTATAATGATGACCATACACCAAAAAAAATCACAGATATTGTAGTTTCTACTCAGCATGATGATTTTGCAGATGAAAAACCAATGCAAGAACAAATTGAAAAAGATGTAAGAGAGATCTTAATTCCAAGAATTAAGAAACAGCTTTCAGAAGAAAGTAAATCACTTTTTGGTAGCGAAAAATACCATGTAAATCCGACAGGAAAATTTGTAATTGGAGGTCCTCATGGAGATACAGGACTTACAGGTAGAAAAATTATTGTAGACACTTATGGAGGAAAAGGAGCTCATGGTGGTGGAGCTTTTTCTGGAAAAGATCCGAGTAAAGTAGATAGATCAGCCGCATATGCAACTCGTCATATTGCTAAAAACTTAGTTGCTGCTGGTGTCGCAGATAGAATATTGGTGCAAGTAAGTTATGCAATTGGTGTTGCAGAACCAATGGGAATCTTTGTAGACACTTACAGGACTTCTAAGGTTAATATGACAGATGGAGAAATTGCTGACATAGTAAAAGAAATGCCCTGTTTTAATCTGAAACCTGCTTCTATTATTAGCAGACTAAAACTAAAACAACCTATCTATTCAGAAACTGCAGCATACGGACATATGGGAAGAGAATCCGAAAATAAAACCGTAACATTTAATGTTGCTGGATCAAATAAAGAGTTTGAGGTAGAGACTTTTACTTGGGAAAAATTAGATTGCCAAGAAGAAATAAAAACTGCTTTTAATTTA
>PAKE01000038.1 GCA_002710495.1 Flavobacteriales bacterium | reverse complement strand
ATTAGGAACTGATGTTACTGTTACAATTAATAATGGAATGGTTTATATTGATAATGCTATGGTAACTGTAGCAGATATTGTTGCTGATAATGGTGTTGTTCATGTCATTGACGCCGTTCTAATCCCCACAACAACAGACATAATTAATCATATAAATCCTGTAAAAGAATATTTATATACTTTAAATATTCTTGGAGAGAAGGTAAGTAAGAATGTAAAAAATCAGATGATATTTAATATATTTTCAGATGGATCTGTTGTAAAATTAATTAATAGATAATAGTTTTAGTTGATTATTTCTTGAAAGGAATTTAATCCTAGTGATTAGGTTCCTTTCTATTTTTAAGTTTTATTATGAAGAAAATTTTGCTTGTAGGTTCTAGTAGTCATGTTGCTGTAAATCTTTTTGAGAGATATAAAAATATATATCAATTTATTAGATTAAGTAGAGATACACTTTACACAGATTATAAAGGGTTTAATATTTTAGATACCTTTTCATTTCCTGATTTAGATGATCTTGATGGAATTGTATATTATCCTGGAAATATTAATTTGAAACCATTTAGAAGGTTAGATATTAATAGTTTTCTTGAAGACTATAATATACATGTAGTAGGACTTCTGAATATTTTAAAATTCTATGAAAAAAAATTAAATAATAAATCATCTATTGTTATGTTTAGTTCAATAGCTTCAAAAGTAGGCATGCCTTTTCATTCATCTGTTGCTATGTGTAAGGCATCGGTTTCATCACTCAGTAGAACACTATCTGCTGAATGGTCACCAAAGGTTAGAGTTAATACTATCTCTCCATCACTATTTAGAAGTAATATGTCAGAGAAGTTTCTAAAAGATGAGAATATGGTTGAAAAGATGTCAACTAAACACCCATTAAATAGAGTCGGAAATGTTTCAGACATTTCCTCTATAATTAATTTTCTTTTGTCTGAAGAATCTAGTTGGATTACAGGTCAGGATATTAGTGTTGATGGTGGGTTATCTAGTATTGTTAAGTGATTAGAATACTGTGGAGATATAAGTATATCTTTTTTATTGTAATTTTTGTTTGTTTTTTACTTTCACTTCTAAACTTACGTAATTTAAAGATATTTTATGATACTGAGCGTATAATAGAATTATCAAATGAAAGTAAAGATGTAATAGATAGATCATTAGATGATCAAAATTTAATTCTACTTGCAGTAGAATTTGAAGATTCATTAAATTATCAGGATTTTTTGAATCTAAAAAAAGCTACTTCAGATCTCTACAGAGATAAGAATACTCAGAATATTAGAAGTATCTTTAACGAAAAGGTATTAGTAGGATCTGGTCTAATGCCGTTCCCAGTAAAGCTTCTAGATTTAAACAATTATGTTTTATCTAAATCAAAGATAAAAAAATATGGAAGTAAATATTTGTCTAGGGATCTGTTTTCTATTCTTTTTATAATAAAGTCAAAAGATTTAGATTCACAAGAAAGCAAGATAATTTACCTAGATCAATTAACAAATTATTTTTCTAATATTGGTAAAGAAGTATATATATCAGGTCAGATTAAATCTGAGATCTATATGCAGGAAAATGTAAAAAGAGAACTCTATTTTTTTATCTTAATTAGTAGTATCTTATGTAGTTTAGTTTTGTGGTTTTATTTAAAGAATATAAAACTTGTCTTAATCAATTTTATTTCAGTTTGTATGTCATTAGTAATTTCATTTAATATTTCTAATATATTATTTGGAGGTATTGAGTTAGTTATGATTCTTATTCCTGCTATCGTTTTTATTATTACGGTTTCAGACTTTATGCATTTACTTAATTCGGATAAATTATATTCAAATAGATTCAGATACTTTAAGGTGCAGCTACGCAAGATAGGGGTCCCAGTATTTATTACATCTCTAACCACAGCTATTGGGTTCCTTAGTTTTACATTCTCGTCTGTTCTTCCGTTATTTAGATTTGGTATTATTACTACTATAACAATATTTATTTCATTATTTATAATAGTTATAATGTATTCATTAATTGTTGACTTCAAGATTATTAGTAATATTAAGAATGCTAAATTTTTAGATAATTTCATACATTATATTTCTAAAATAAGGAGAATCTATTTATATGTTTGTATAGTGTCGTTTTTAGTTTTATCATCACTAACAATAATTAATTTTAGAGTTGATAATTTTATTACTGATGAAATAAATCCAAAATCAGGTTTGTATAAGGAAATAATATTTTTTGACAATCATTTTGGAGGAATTAAACCCATTACTTTTATTATTAACAATGTTAGTCAAACTAAGTTAGACTCAATTTCAGAGATTATTAAGGGTCATGACATTACTATTGATTTTAATTCATCAGATTTACCTCAATCATTTTCTTCTGATTCTGAGGATGAATATTTTACTATTAAGGCTAGAATGAAGGATATTGGATCTAATAAATCACAAGTTATATTTGATGACATAAGATCAAAAGCAGATAATATGGGATTGTCATTAGAAATTAGTGGTGTAGGTTTTCTTTTTGATAAGATTAGTAATACAATGACAGAGGAGGTAATATTAGGACTGATTTTAGCTGTTTTTATTATTGGTATTGTTTTTGTTGCTTTAAATGGATTTAACTGGTATTATTTACCAATTTCTTTGATTCCAAATATTTTGCCATTATTTACCACCATAGGAATATTGACAATATTTGGTTTCTATTTTAGTCTTTCTAATGCATTTATATTGGCAATTGTTTTTGGATTGATTGTAGATGATTCTATTCATATAATTAATGGATATAGTATATCTAGGAAAAGGGGATTGAGCATTGCAGAATCGATTGATTATTGTCAATCATTTACATATAAGGCGGTTATTAAAACTTCAATAGTAATAATATTTACTTTATTTCCATTATTATTTTCAGAGTTTAAATCTATAAGTCAGTTATCAGTTATTACTATGATAGCGGCTGTAATAGCTCTAGTTTTTGATATCGTATATTTACCAAAATTGCTTATTAAATATATTAATTAGAATAATAAATGAAAGAGATATTAGTGAATGATAAGATGCAGAAAAACTATATATATTTTTTAACAGAAGATATGGGTAGTAATTTTCATATAGATTTTAATCCAGAATTAGATCCAAAAACACTTTTACAATTAGGTATCTTTGGAGGAAAATATATGAATGATTGTTTTAATGAATTTCCAAATGATTGGTTCGAGAATGCCTCACAATCTAGTCTATATAAGGATATTCAAAAAAATTTTTTTAAGATAGATGCGTCAATGCCTCTTTCTCATTGGAAAGCAAAGGGATGGATATACAACGATGATCCTAGAGGTTGGTTTCAGTGGTATTGTAGGTATTATATGGGTAGGAGGTTGATTAATGAAGATTTAAGACAAATAAAAAGATGGAAGTCAATGAGAAGACACATTGGGCAGATTACTAATAATTGTCAAGTTGGTGATTTAAACTGTAGAAAGAAACAAAGACAAGCATTGTTACATTGGGCGTATGACTCAAGAATTATTTAAAAGTTCAAATTTCTTTTTAGATTATATGAGTTTGTAGTATAAAAATAACTCTTGACTAATACGCTCTATTATTATTACCCTCCATATAATTTATAAATGATTTATTTACTACTTTAGTTCCTCCAGGAGTCGGGTAGTCTCCTGTAAAATACCAATCCCCTAGGTGATTTGGACAGGAATTGTGTAAGTCAGAAATTGATTGATAAATGATTTCCACCTCAGCTTTAGTTCCTTCTGGAGTTAATAACTCAGAGATTTTTTTAGAAATCTCATCAGTAGTAAATGGTTTGTATATCTCCTTTACATGATTTATCATATCTTCTTTTGGCAACTGTTCTTGTGATTTGCATTTATTATATGTTTCAGTTAATATAGTTTCCTCTCCTTTTTCTTTTAATAGTGAAACAGCTGCCTGAAAAGCAATAAAATTCCCCATTCTTGACATATCAATACCATAACAATCAGGATATCTGATTTGTGGAGCGGAAGAAACCACAACAATCTTTTTAGGTCCTAATCTATCCAGAATCCGAATAATGGATTGTTTCAAAGTAGTGCCTCTTACAATACTATCATCAATCATTACTAGGTTATCTGTTCCTTTTACTGTGCCATAAGTAATATCATATACATGTGAGACTAAATCATCTCTACTATCATCAGAAGTGATAAATGTTCTAAGTTTCGCATCTTTTATTGCGATCTTCTCAGCCCTTGGTGAGATCTTCATTATCTCAGCAATCTCATTATGGTTCGGATTATTTCCTAAATCTTGAATCTTTTTTGTTTTCACTTCATTTAGGTATGCGTGGCATCCTTTTAAAAGTCCGAAATAAGAAACTTCAGCGGTATTTGGTATGTAAGAGAAAACAGTATTTTTCACATCATTATCAATTGATTTTAATACTTTAGAAAAGATTCTTTTACCTAATTCTATCCTCTCATTATAGATTGCTTTATCGTTTCCTCTACTAAAATAAATTCTTTCAAAAGAACAGGATTTTTTTTCTAGTGGTTCACGCACTTGTTTTTCTTTTACCTCCCCATCTTTTTTAATAATAAGCGCATGACCTCTTTTTATCTCATATATTTTATCAGCTTCTACATTAAATGCTGTTTGTATTACAGGTTTCTCAGATGCAACAACAACTATCTCATCATCTTTATAATAATATGCTGGTCGTATTGCATTTGGATCTCTTAGAGCAAAAGCATCTCCATGCCCAAGAAGTCCACACATTAAATAACCTCCATCCCAATACTTTGCCGATTGTGTTAAAATATCTTGAATATTGAGTTCGTTTTCAATAACCTTTGTTATTTCTTTCTTACTATATTTCTCTTTATTTTTATAATAAATCTCATCATTAGCCTCATCTAAAAAATGCCCAATTTTTTCTAATATAGTCACTGCATCCGCCATTTGTTTTGGGTGCTGACCAAGATCTACTAATTGCTCAAATAGTTCATCAACATTTGTCATGTTAAAATTTCCAGCAAGAACTAAATTTCTTGTTTTCCAATTATTTTGCCTGAGAAATGGATGACATTGTTCAATAGTGTTTTCTCCAAAAGTTCCGTATCTCAAATGTCCTAAAAATAATTCGCCTGTAAACGGTAAGTGTTTTTTCATCCACTCAGTATCTTTTAGTTTTTCAGGATTACTATCTTCTAATTCTACAAATCTTTTGTTTACTTGTTTAAACACATCTTGTATAGGATTTGAATCAATCGATCTTTTTCTGCTTATGTATCTTTTCCCAGGTGGAACATCTAACTTTACATTTGCAATTCCAGCACCATCTTGTCCTCTGTTGTGTTGTTTTTCCATCAGTAAATACATCTTATTTAACCCATAAAAAGATGTTCCGTATTTTTTTTGGTAATAATCTAAAGGTTTTAGCAATCTTAACATTGCTACTCCACATTCGTGTTTTATTGGGTCACTCATTTCATTGGTTTTAGAAGTGTAAAAATAGACTTTATTCTCCGATAATTTTTATTAATTTACTAATTCCTGGATTTGTATAAATTTCACCATCAATATCTAGAGTTGGTATTATTCTCTTTCCATTATTTACCCTTTCTAAAAACTTTGTCGCTTCGTCATTATCTGTGCAAATAATATATTCATATTTAATTTCTTTTGAGTCCAGAAAGTTTTTTGCATGTACACAATCAGAACACCAATCTGCCCCATACATTTTAATATTCATTCGTATAAAATTTATAAGTTTTATTATTCTGAAGGATTGTACATTCTTTACAGTGAGAAATATAGGTGAATTCATATTTAGTATTAATGTCAAACCCCTTAGGACTTGAAGTAAATACTCTAGAACATTCTAATTCTCCCTCTTCAGAATATCTTTTTATTCTATATTTTTTGTTTTCTAAAGAGATTTCAAACCAAGAACTGGCTCCTACTCCTTTCAGGATTTGTGCTTTTTCAGATATTTTTTTAGGTTTACTTATCATTTCCTTTCAATTCCTCTAAAATAGCCATTTATTTTATTTCTTTTAATTTTTTCTAATTTATTTTTTTCTACTATATAATAATTATTATTTGAGATACTAACATTTCTTTTTGGAGAGGGTGAAAGACAGTAGGGAAATCTCAATCTTAGAAGTTTAATCAATTTTGGATTAGACTTTCGGATAGTTTCGGAAACAAATCTCGAACAATTAGATCCTTTAGATACAAATGGACCATATGGAATAACACCCTGCTTCTGTATGGTTTTTGCAAATGTATACGCTGATCTGAAATTAATATTTTTTAAAACAGAAGCGTATAATTTCCCCTCACCATGATTTGCTTTTTTATTTTTTGTGTGTACAAGAATTTCTTCTATGTTTTTTATCCTATTATCTTCTATTTCAGCAGAAATTGGAATACCAATATCTGGGTCAGTCTCCTTATCTCTTACTCTACCAAAACCAGTAGGAGTGTGGTATCTTCCAAAATCAAAATAAAGTAGTTCTTTGTTTTTAGAGTTTATTAAGATTAATGCAGAATGTCCAACCCTATATTTTCCGTTTGTTGCAAATAAGGAATCGTACCAAGATCCAGCAGCAGTTGTTTTTCCTTCAGGCCAAGCTAAAACTATTATAAAATCAGAATTTATCATTAATGCAAAACTACTATTTAATTTTAATTTTTAAAATAATGTTTAATTGACAAATTTCTAAGAAGAGGTATGCTGAGTAAAAAGTCAACAATAAATATATGATTCCGGATCGTTGAGAACTGAGCATTTTTCATGAGATTATAAACAAATTTTTCGCAATTTAATGAGTCTTTTGAAAATGGCCATAGGACATTAATCCTTTTCCCTGATTGAACTTTGTATATTCCTGATCTTTTTGAAACTAATATTTTTTAATATCTTATAGTATGATTTTCCTTCTCCGTGTGTTGATTTTTTTCATAGATCTCTTTTATAATCTCATCAACTATATTTATTTAGTTATTTTCAATTATTGCTGGAATTCTAACAGTTAGGTCTCGATCTGTTTCAATAGTTTATAACTCTACCAAATCAAATAGGAGTCTGATACCTTCCGAAATCTAAATAATATATTTCACTTGTGATAGAATTAATTAAGATAATTGATGTATGACCAATTGAATATTTCCTGTTTAATCCTAATATTTTGTCATACCAAGATCCTACAGCAGAGATCTTTCCTGCAAACCATGATAACGTAATTATGGAATCAGAATTTGACAATTTTAATTGTACTAAAAATGTTTATTTGAAAAATCCTCAAGTATTTTAAAAAAGGAAAGTATATCTTTTTGTGTGTTTTCTCTATTGATGGTAACTAATCTGACAAAAGTTTCCCCTTTATGCTCTCCATATCCAACCATTAGTTTATTGTTGTTATATAATTGAGTACATAATTCAATAGCATCAAAATCTTTGTAATTAAAACAAACAGATAAACTGTCATCATAACTATATAATTTATAATCAGAATTATTTCGTATATAGTTTCTAGCAATATCTGACAAGTTATAATTTTTTTCTACCATTTCCCCGATTCCATTTGTGCCTACAGATTTCCAAAGCGTCCAGAATTTTAACGCATTGTTTCTTCTTCCACATTCAAAAGAAGTTTGTCCTAAATTATAGTTATCATTGTCTGTCTGATAAAGATATTCAGCTTTATTACTAAATGAGTTATATAAATCCTTTTCATCTTTTACCAATAAAATAGAAGTAGATAGGGGTGTACCTAAAGTTTTATGTGCATTAAAACAAAAGGAATCAGAATTTTGTATACCTTCAACTAAATGTTTGTATTTTTTAGAAAAAATAACGGTTCCAGCAAATGCTCCGTCAATATGAAGCCAAATATTATATTTATTGCAAATATTTGCTATTTTTGAAATAGGATCAGTTGCTCCCATTACGGTTGTACCAACAGTAGCATTTACAAAGAATGGAATAAGTTTATTGTTCAGATCATTTTTAATAGCAGTCTGAAGAGATTCAGAACAAATTTCTCCCTTCTCATTTGTTTCTATATATCTTACATTATTTCTTCCAATTCCAGCAAAAGATGCATTTTTCCCCATGGAATAATGAGAGTTTTTAGAAGAATAACATACTAAATCTTGTTGCTTGCCATTATTTCTTATTTCTGGTATTTTTTTGTCTCTAGCAATAATTAATGCCATAAAATTACACATACTTCCTCCTGTCGGAAAAGTTCCTCCAAATTTTTTTGGGTAATCTATTAAAGAAGCAACCTTTCTCAGAATTTCTTTTTCTACTTCTACCATAGGTCCTGCTATTTTGTAGGTAGCCATACTATTGTTAAGAATTACCGCAAGCAATTCTCCAACAACAGATTTACTATTTAATCCTCCAAAAAGCTGATTAAAAAATAATTTACTCGAAGTTTTCGGAGTGTTTAATATTATTTCTTTTAAAGAATTCTTGAAAGTCTCATCATCAATTCCATTTTCACTTAGAGAGATATCTAGTTTCTTTAGGACGTCTTGCGTTTGAATTTTAGGAGAGACACCTTTTTTCTGACCATCATTTATCAGATCATTTACTAGTTCATTAAATATATTTAGGTCGTTAAATATTTTTTCTGACATTTTTAATAATTATTTATGCAAAAATAGAAAATTAGCTCAAAAAATTCTCATAATGTTATTTTCTTTATATGTGAAGAACACATAAGATTTTTTTAGAAGATATCTGAGAAAGTATGGTTTTTTAGTATATTTGCAGATATGAGAAAAATATTTTTTTTATTTTGTGTTATTTGTTTTCACTCGGTTAATGCTCAATTACTTATAAATGAGTATTCTGCAGCGAATTACGATAGTTATCAGGATGATTATTTCGAATATGAAGATTGGGTAGAAATTTATAATAATACACCAACTCCTATTGATATAAATGGATATTTTATAACTGATAAGGTTTCTAATCCTACCAAATGGCAAGTTCCATCTTCATTTATTATACCTGCTAATGATGTTGGAATTATTTTTTGCTCAGGTAGAGATGAGATAAGTGTAGGTGGTGTTGCTCATACAAACTTTAAAATAACACAGACAAAAGGAAATGAGGTACTCATGATTTCAGATGCATCTCAAGTTTTATTAGATTCTATATCTGTCCGTTCAAATTTAAAGTCCCACTCAATGGGCAGAGAAACTAACGGTAGTTCTACTTGGTCCGTATTTGATAACGCTACCCCTGCCACTGCAAATTTAGGATCGTTCCAACAATACTCTTCTACTCCTGTTTTTTCTATTCCATCAGGCTATTATACTGGATCCGCACAGGTTATAATAACATCTCCTAATCCTCTTGCAACTATTTATTACACTACAGATGGAAGCGAACCTGATAACACATCTGCTCAATATACTACACCAATTACTTTTGTTCAAACTACCGTTTTAAAAGCAGTTGCTTATAGTTCGAACCCTAATATATTACCATCTTTTATAGAGTATAATACTTACTTTATAGATGACACACATACTATTCCAATCCTATCTATTTCTGGAGATGATGTTCTTGATTTATTGGATGGGGGTTGGGGCAGTTCAAGTCTTGAACCTGAAGGAACAATGGAGTGGTTTGATAAGGATGGTGTTTTAATTGACAAAGGAACAGGAGAATATAATAAGCATGGAAATGATTCTTGGGCCTACGATCAAAGAGGTTTTGATTATATTATGAGAGATCAATTTGGATATAATTACGCTTTACAAGATAAGCTTTTTGCAACTAAAAGCAGAAATAAATTCCAAAGAATTATTGTAAAAGCTGCTGCAAATGACAATTATCCATTTTCTTTTGGAGGTTCTGGAGCACATATCCGAGATGCTTATGTTCATCACCTTTCACAAATTGCTGACTTAAGATTAGATGAAAGATCTACCTCATCTTGTATTTTGTATTTAAATGGTGATTATTGGGGGGTTTATGAAATGAGAGAAAAAGTAGATGATTCTGATTTTTTAGATTACTACTATGACCAAGATGAAATATATAGGGAAAGTGCTGAGTATATTCAATATTTAAAAACCTGGGCAGGAACGTGGACTAAGTATGGAGGAGGAGCTTCGGGAATGATAGCTGAAGATGACTGGGATGATTTTGTAACTTTTGTTACTACAAATCCAATGACAAATCAAGCTAATTATAATATTGCAAAGAGTCAATTTAATACAGGTAGTTTAATTGATTACTTTTTACTAAACTCTTATGTGGTTTGTGGAGATTGGTTAAATTATAATACTGGATGGTGGAGAGGGCTAGATCCTAATGGAGACAAAAAAAAGTGGAGATATACACTTTGGGATATGGATAATACTTTTGATCATGGAACAAATTATACTGGTGTACCTACTATGTCAGTAAATGCAGATCCTTGTGATCCTAGTAGTTTAAATGACCCTGGAGGGCAAGGGCATGTTCCTATTTGGAATGAATTTCTAACAAATGATAACTTTTTTGATGATTATTTAAATAGGTGGCAAGATCTAGCAACTAGTGATTTATCATGCCAGAATATGATAGATCTTTTGGATAGTATGATTACGGTAATTGAACCGGAGATGCCAGGACAAATTGCTAGGTGGGGAGGGAATTACGCAACTTGGCAATCTAATGTTCAGGATATGAAAGATTTTATTTTAGCTAGATGTAGTATTATGAATGATGGTTTTATCCCTTGCTACCCTACACTATCTGGACCGTATAATGTAACTGTAGAAATTGTAGGTATTGGTGAGGTAGAAATGAGTGATGATAATATAATTAATGAAATAAATACACCTCAAGTTTTTAGCAGATTTGGAGGTGTAAATTTACCGTTTGAAGTTAAAAGCGGCACTTTCGTAAATTGGGAGGTAATCCCAGCTGGCGTGTATGCTTTTGATCCTCTTGTAGATACTTTAGAGTTAGAATTACAAGGTGATGTTACTGTAATAGCAAATTTCATTCCTCCTACACCAACAAGAGATATTGTATACAAAGTAGAGCCTGCGGGAACTAGTACCTCAATAGATGTAAATGGAGTAAATATGAATATTTTTCCTACCACTATAAATTATACTATTGGAGATACAGTTTCAGTTATTCCTCGGATAGATCCACTGTGGGGGTTTAGTTATTGGGAAACGGATTCGGTAATAATGATGCCACTTAATACAAACCCTATAGATTCATTTTATGTAGATTATCATGATACTGTGGTGTTACATATTTATGAACTTCCAACAATAAAAGCATTTATATCTGGTAACGATACAATTTGCGACAATGAAGAGAATCCTGCTGAGGTTAGCGTTTCATTTAGTGGTCTGTCACCATTTACATTTGTTTATAAACATAACGGAATAGAACAAGATCCAATTCCAACAGATTTAAATCCTTATATTATTACAACAAATGAGCAAGGAGTATATGAATTAATTAGCTTTTCAGATGCTACCGAAATAGGTGGTATTAGCGGACAAGCTTTTGTAACTGTACTACCTTCACCCAATGCGGCTTTTCATCTTACAGATTCGGACACTTTAAATATATTAGATGCAACAACAGAATTTATTGATGATTCTGAAGGAAATATTGTTTCTTGGGAATGGAATTTTGGAGATAATACTGCTTATGATTATACTGAACTTCCTACTCATACTTTTCCTGAGACACCATCTGTTTATACAGTTTCTTTGTTAGTTACAGATGAAAATAGTTGTAAGAGTACAACTTCCAGAAATATAACTATTCAGGATAAATATTGGATTTACATTCCAAATAGTTTTACTCCAGATTTTGATCAGATAAATGATAAGTTCTGTATTTCGTATAATGGAATTAGGGAAGAAACATTTAACTTTATTGTTTATGACCGGGTCTCGACTGTGGTGTACTCTACCACAAATATTTATGATTTAGATTGTAATAATGGTTGGGACGGAAAACATCAAACAACTGGGGAGGACTTACCAATGGGAATGTATGTTTANGAANTCTATTTCCAAGATTTTGAGGGTTGGAAAAATCAAGATTATGGTAATATTTATATTATCCGATAAAACTTTTTTACAACTAAAAAAAGTATAGGATTTTTGAATCTCTTTTTGTATATTGGGATTCAAATATTTTAGATGCAAAACACAAAGAATTTTAAGGTAAATAGATCATCTGCAGGTTCGGGAAAAACATATACTCTATCCTTAAATTTTATTGCATTAGCTCTTATTGGTTCAGTAAAATATTCAGTAGAATATTATAGAAAAATTTTAGCAATAACCTTTACAAATAAAGCTGCAGCTGAGATGAAAGATAGAGTTTTGGAATATTTAGAAGTTCTTTCAAATGGAAAAAATGAGGATAGTGTTCTGGATTGGTTAAAGAAAAACACCCCTTTATCTGAAGAACAGATTGTAAAAAATGCTAGGAAAGTAAAAAGTAGTATTCTACATAATTATGCAGATTTACGAATTTCAACAATCGATAAATTCACCTATAATATTGTGAGAACTTTCTCTTCAGATTTAGACTTATCGTACAATTTTGAGTTAGAGATGGATAATTATAGAATTATTCAGCCTGTTGTATCCAACTTAATTTCAAAAATGTCTTCAGAAGGTGGTGAGCTTTCAGAAGCTCTTGTAAATTTTGCTTTGCAAAAAGCAGAAGATGGAAAAAGTACAAATATTGAAAAAGATTTGGAAGAGTTTTCAAGAAATTTATTTAATGAGGGTGCTATTCCGTTTATTTCATTAAATAGTATTTCTGTATCTGATTGTTTAAAGGTGAAGGATCGATTACTAGATAAAAAGAAACAAATTATAAAGGATGTAAAAAATCATTCGGACATGGTGCTTAAGTATTTTACTACTTTCGGATTTACAAAAGATCATTTTAATAGAGGAACCTATTTTAATCTTTTTACAAAACATCTTAAGGTTAGTGATGAAAGTAAATGGACCCCCTCACATGCGCTTTTAAATAATATTAGACAAGATAAATGGTATGCTGAATCAAAATCAGATGATATGAAAGATTTAGTAGAACTGCATAAAAACAAGTTCATTAACTTTATAGATGATTTATTAGTTCTGATTAAAGATCTGAATACTACTCAATCTCTACTAACAAATATTTATTCAATAGCTGTTTTAAATGAATTGCTCTCAGAAGTAAATCAGTATAAAAAAGAACAAAACATTGAACAAATTTCGGTTTTTAATAAAAAGATCCATGATGTAATTGTAAAGCAACCTTCTTCTTTTATTTACGAAAGAATTGGAGAGAGATACAATCATTTTTTAATTGATGAATTCCAAGACACATCTTTGTTACAGTGGCAAAATTTACTTCCTCTTATTACTGATTCAGTAGATTACGGTAGTTGCTTTATTGTTGGAGATGGTAAGCAATCTATCTACAGATGGAGAGGTGGGGAAGTGGAACAATTTATTGAAATCCCAGATATTTTTAAAGGAAATAAATTAAAAGAAAAAAAAGAGTGGGAAAGTAAATTGAATACTCATTATATTGAAGATGAAAGTGAAAATCAGAATTACAGAAGCAGAAAGAAAATTATTGAGTTTAATAATCTTTTTTTTCAGAATCTGAAGAATAAGCTTTCAATAAATTTATCTAAGATCTATGATCGTTGTGCTCAGAATTCTGATTGCGCAAAAGATGGTGGTTATGTGCATATTGAACTTATAGATGATCAAAATGAAGGATTTAAAGAGAATATTATTCAGAAAATGATTTCTGAGATAGATAAACTCACTTCAGAAAATGAATTTAATTTTAAAGACATTACTATTTTATGCAATAGTAGGAAAAGAGTGTCTTTAGTTGCTCAAAGGTTTTCTGAGAATAATATTCCTGTGGTGTCGAATGAAGGATTACTAATTAATTCTTCAGAAAAAGTCAGGTTTTTGGTTGCTGTAATGAGATATTTATTAGATAAAGCAGACAATCTTTCGAAAGCAGCTATTTGCGAATATTTACAATCTGAAACTCCAATTAATTACACTCTTCATGAAATAAATTTATTTTTAAAGAAAGACGATGGATTTACAGACTTATTAAAGAAATATAATATTTCTATTCCAACTGAGAAATTCCTTCGTTTACCAATTTATGAGTTAGCTGAAAGATTAATTAAAAAGTTCAGAATTCCTGACAACTCATATGTTTCCTTTTTCTTGGATGTGATACTTAAGTTTTCTGAAAAGCAAGGAAGTAATCTTTCAGAATTTTTACTTTGGTGGGAAGATAAAAAAGAGTCAGAATCAATTGTTGTTCCAGAAGGGACTAATGCGGTTCAAGTTATGACAATCCATAAATCAAAAGGACTTGCTTTTAATGTTGTTATGATTCCTTTTAATTGGGAAGGGGGTAAAAAATATTCTGAAATTTGGGTGAATGCTTCCAAACAAACAAATAACAAATTAAATTCTACACTAATAAGAGGAAATAAAAAATTAGAACTCTCCCAATTTTCGAATGAATATCTAGAGGAAAAGAACTTAAGTTTTATGGATAATTTAAACAAATTGTATGTTGCAATGACTAGGCCTGTTGAGAGATTATATCTTTTTGCAAAAGAATATCCTTCATCTATTTCTGATAGTTTCCTGTCTTCTGGAAAGTTAAACTCATTCTTGCATTTATATGGAATTTCAGATATATTTATTGATGGTGATCCTAATGAAAATCACTATGAAAAAGTTCAGAAGAGACCACAAGTTTTCTCTACAAATTCTACAGAAAAGATAGAATGGGAAAAGGTAGTTTCTTTAAAAAGATCTTCAGAAAGATCTTGGGATCTAGACGGTCATAGTTCAGAAAAAGATTGGGGAAATCTGCTTCATTTAGCGCTTTCAAGAGCAAATAATACAGATGAGATTGATTTGGTCGTAGATGGGTTACTTTTAGAAGGAGTTTGTGTTTGGAAAAATAAAGAAAAATTAAAATATGAGTTATCTCGACTACTAAGTCACCCTGATTTACAAGAGTTTTTTGATAAGAAATGGGAAGTGAAAAATGAGAAAGAAATTTTAACAAAAGAGGGGAGTTCTTATATTCCAGATAGGTTGTTGTTTTCTGAAAACACAACCATTATTCTTGACTATAAAACAGGATCCCCTCATTTTTCACACCATGATCAGATTAATAATTATGCATTTATTCTGTATGAAATGGGATATGAAAATATTGAGAAATATCTGATTTATACAGATGAGGAACAATTAGTTCATAAAATATGAAAGCATTTCTAGAAAAAATAGCAGAAAGATTAGTAAAAAAGTTTCCGGATTCAATGGAAAATATAGCTATAGTTTTACCTAGTAAAAGATCAGTTATTTTTCTAAAAAACCATCTGTCAAAATTAATTAATAAGCCCATCTTTCTACCAAAGTTTTTTTCAATTGAAGAATTTATTGAGGAACTTTCAGGATATAGAGTTGTAGATAATTTATCTCTACAATTTTATTTGTATCAGAGTTATTTAGAATCTCCACCAAGCCATACAGATACATTTGAAAAATTTATGAGTTGGAGTAGTATGTTGCTGCATGATTTTAATGAAGTTGATAGAAGCTTAGTAGACGCAGAATCTGTTTTTGCAAATCTGAAAGAAGTAAAAGAATTAGAGAACTGGACTTTAGAAAATTGGAGTTTTAATTCAGAAAATCTGACAGATTCTCAAGAAAAATATGTTAGTTTTTATAATCAATTTTACAATTGGTATGTATCTTTCAATAAGATTCTTTCGGATAAGAATTTAGCTTATCAGGGAATGGCTTATAAAAAAGCTGCTTTAGAGATAGAGGATAAGAGTTTAGAATGGGAAAAAGTTTGGTTTGTTGGTTTAAACGCTCTTACATTATCCGAACAAAAAATAATAGATAACTTAAAAAGTAGAGATATTGCTAGAGTTTTTTGGGATGCAGATCAGTATTATTATAACAATTCAAATCATGAAGCAGGCAAGTTCTTAAGAGTACAAAGAGATAAGTGGAGAGAAATTGATTTTGAAGGTGTTGGGAATTATTTTGAGAAAGAGAAACAACAATTCAATATAATTGCATGTCCAAAAAACATATCTCAATCTAAAGTTGTTTCAGCGCTTTTAGGTTCGTTTTCCGAGAAAGATTTACAAGAAAGTAAAACAGCAGTTGTTTTGGCAGATGAAGGACTTTTGTACCCTGTCCTAAATCATTTGCCAGAAAACGTAAAGGATATAAATGTTACCATGGGAAGCCCTTTAAAAAACACTCCTTTTTATTCCTTTATAGATGTAATTTTTCAGATGCAAATCCGTACTAAAAACCACAAAAGAGATCTGTTTTACTATAATGATGTGCTGAATATTATCAATCACCCTTTGTTTTCATCTTTAGCATCTTTTAAAAATATACATAATCTTCAAAACAAAATTTCTAAGAAAAATAAGGTTTATATTTCCGTTGACTTTATAAAAAATGAATTGAAATCAGATTTTGAAAAAGTAAATCAGATTTTTGTTTTTTGGAAAAATATTAATGAATCTCTTTCTTGTGTAAGGCAACTAATAATATTATTCCGAGAGATTTTATCAGGAAAGAAAAATAGTATAGAGTCTGAAATATTATTTGCATTTAGTAAATCCTTTAATCTGATAAATAGTCTGATTTTAGAGAATAATTTTTTAGTTGAAATTAAAACCTTACATAGTATTTTTAGTCAATTGTTGTCAAAAGAAGTAATTCCATTTCAAGGAGAGCCATTAAAAGGAATTCAGCTTATGGGAATATTAGAAAGTAGAACTCTTGATTTTAAGAATGTAATATTGTTAAGTGTAAATGAAGGACTCCTTCCAAAGGGAAAAACTTTAAATTCATTTATTCCTTATGATTTGAAGGTTCATTTTAAGATGCCAACGTATAGAGAAAGTGATGCGGTATTTTCTTATCATTTTTATAGGCTTTTGCAAAGATCAGAAAACGTTAATGTGTTATATAATACTGAGTCAGATGATTTTGGGAGTGGTGAAAAAAGCAGGTTTATCACTCAACTTTTGTCAGAATATAAAGGCAGAATAAATGAGTTTGTATTTGGAGGAGAGGAACTAGAATTTACAGAGGATAAAGAAATAATAATTAAGAACGATTCCTTACAACAAGAGATTGAAAATTGGAGTAAATATGTGTCTCCCTCGTCTCTAAACAAGTACATAAATTGTAGTTTGTCTTTTTATTATCATTATTTGGCAAAAATTAGGAAAGAAGATGAAGTTTCAGAATTTGCAGAACCAAATAATATTGGAACAGCAATTCATGAGGCGTTAAATAAAATTTATCCTAAGGGTGTAATTACATCACAATCTGTAAATCAAATAAAAGAGGATCTTTTAGGAAAATTAGAAGAGGAGTTTATTGAAGAAATGAAAGGGGAAGATGTGAGTAAAGGAAAAAACTATCTTTCATTACAAATTTCAAAAAAACTTACTCAGAATTTTGTAGAGTTTGAAGAAAGTTTTCTTAAGAAATTTAACTCCAGAGGAGGCACTCTAAATATTTTAGAATCAGAAGGAGAATTTGAGCATCAACTACAAGTTAATCAGAAACTATTCACCATAAAAGGAAAGGTAGATAGGGTTGATGAAATGAATAATCAACTTAGAATTATTGATTATAAAACAGGAAAAGTAAGTAAATCTGATGTTAGTATTACTGACTTTAATGAGCTGTTAGAAAATCCAAATAAATCAAAAGCATTTCAGCTATTGGTTTACGCCTATATCTATTTGAAAAACAACCCCAAATATTCCGATAGAGAAGTGATTGCGGGAAATTTCTCTTTTAAGAATTTAAAAGAAGAACTTCTGACAGTATCAAAAAGTATTAATAGAAAAAAAGAAACAATCATTATTAACAAAGCTGTTCTGCATAACGTAGAAGAGATAATATCTGAAGTTATTCATAAAATAATGAATGAAGATTTTAGAAAAACTACTGAAACCCGTAGATGTGAATATTGCGATTATAAAGTAATTTGTAATAGATAATTTGTAAATTTGTAACACCGATTATTCTTTAATGCCAAAATAACATGAAGAAATTATTTATTATATTTTTATCCCTTCATCTCTCATTGATTTCTTTTTCTCAAATAAGAAATTGTGGAACAATGCAATATTTAGAATATTTGAAATCTGAAGATCCTGCGTTACATCAAAAAATGGAACAAAATGAAATCAAGATTCAGCAATGGATCCAAAACAATCCTGAGGTTTCAAGTTCTATTATTATAACTATTCCTGTTGTTGTACATGTTGTATATTATAACTCATCTGAGAATATAAGTACTGCTCAAATTCAATCTCAGATTGATATATTAAATGAAGACTTTAGAAGGTTAAATGCTGACGCATCCAATACACCTTCTGCATTTCAATCTATAGCTGCGGACTCTGAAATTGAGTTTTGTCTTGCTACTATAGATCCAAATGGAAATAGCACAAGCGGTATTACCAGAACATCTACTTCTCAATCTTCTTTTAGTACAAATGATAATGTAAAATATTCTTCTTCTGGAGGTATTGACGCTTGGAATACTGCAGAGTATTTAAATATATGGGTTTGCGATATTAGTGGAGGAGTTTTAGGTTACGCTCAGTTTCCTGGAGGGAGTTCAAGTTCAGATGGAGTAGTATGTGATGTTGCATATTTTGGGAATACCGGAACTGCAACTTCTCCATTTGACTTAGGAAGAACAGCGACTCATGAAGTAGGACATTGGTTAAACTTGAGACATATCTGGGGTGATGCAAACTGTGGAGATGATTATTGTAATGATACTCCAACTCAACAGGGCTCAAATTATAATTGCCCTTCTTTTCCATCTACCTCAAATTGTTCTGCTAACGGGAGTAACGGAGATATGTTCATGAATTATATGGATTATACAAATGATGCATGTATGAATCTCTTTACTCAAGATCAAAAGACAAGAATGATAGCGGCTATAAATACATCAAGATCTGGATTGCTTTCAAGTAACGGCTGTCAAGGAAGTGGTTATGGATGTACTAATTCTACTGCTTATAATTATAATCCAAACGCAACTATTGATGACGGATCTTGTTGTTATATTTCTGGATGTACAGATGTTTTATCAGTGAATTATAATTCTACAGCTTGTTACGATGACGGTTCTTGTATTGCTTCAATTCTTGGATGTACTAATCCAAACTCATCTAATTTTGATCCTAATGCTAATACTACTTTATCTTCTGGAGGTGCTTTAGATAATACAATTGGTACAGGTGGTTATTTTAACGGAGATCAATATTTAAAATTTGATTCTTACAAACAGTGTATTATAAGATCAGCTTTGATATACTCTGAGAGTATTAATACCATTACCTTTGAGTTAAGAGATAATGGAGGAAATGTTATAGATGACACTACATTGTCGGTGATTGCTGGTCAACAACGTATAAATCTTAATTTTGATGTGCCTATTGCTAATAATATGCAATTAGGAGTTAGTAATGGTGCTTTGTCTAATGTAGGATTATATAGAAATAACGCAGGTCCAAGTTATCCGTATAATATCGCTTCTGCTATAAATATTACTAATTCTAGTGCTACCACTAATCCCTATGGTTATTATTATTTTTATTATGATATAGAGGTTGAGGTTCCATGTTTAAATGTTACTATTCCTTCTTCATGGGATTGTGATGTACAAGGTATATGTTCTGATCCAGGAACAGGAAATGGACAATATGCAACATTGTCTGCATGTCAATTGCATTGTATTATTACAGTATATGGTTGTACAAATCCTATTGCTTATAATTATGATCCCAATGCAACTATTGATGACGGTTCATGTTGTTATATTGGAGGATGTACAGATCCAAATGCTACTAATTATAATCCGTCAGCTTGTTTAGATGATGGAAGTTG
>PAKE01000037.1 GCA_002710495.1 Flavobacteriales bacterium | reverse complement strand
CCTGTTTTAGCAGCTGCAACTAACAAATCTGTTTGCCGGCAAAGGAAAGCAGGAATTTGTAATACATCTACATATTGCGCTGCAATAGAGGCTTCTTCAACTGAGTGTATATCAGTTAAAGTAGGAATGTTAAATTTCTCTCCAACTTTTTTTAGTATGGAAAGAGCTTCCTTATCTCCAATTCCTGTAAAGGAATCTATTCTGCTACGGTTTGCTTTTCGGTAAGATCCTTTAAATATAAAAGGTATTTCTAGTTTGTTGCAGATGTTGAGTGTTTTTTCTGCAATTTCCATTACTGTTTTTTCACTTTCAATAACACATGGCCCTGCAATAAGGAAAAAGTTTCCACTTCTTTGATGTTGTAAATTATTTATTTTTGATAACATATTTTTAAAATCTTGTTGAAAGTTTAATGTATCCACTCATTGATGTTTTGTCCTCTTTAAATAGTTCGTTTAGATGATAAGTTCCAATAGAAAATATTCCTTTTTTATCTGATAAAGAAAAGTATATCTTAGTTTGATTTGTGAAACCACCAACACTAAAACCTACAGAAGAGTATAGATAAGTTAAGTTAATATTTGTCCTAACATCCAGATTAGTGTTGTACCCAGATTCTGAAAACCCTCTATTGAATAAATCCCAATTAATACCTCCTTTCAATTCATATGGTTGCCACCTGCTATGAGATGTAACTAATAATGTTTTAAAATATTTGTGATCCAAAATTCTATTGTAACTTAATGTAATTCTTGCCGGAATAAAAGAACGAAATTTTGTTTTGTTATTATTAAATGAAATATCCATAATAGAATCGTTAAATTCTGGCAGGTTATTAAAATCTTCTATTTCAACTCCCATAAAAGTAAAACTACTATCNGTATTTGCAACGATAGAGTTTTTATTCCAATTTATATATCCTAAATCTCTAATTGNAAGTGCATATCCCTCTTTTACTTTATCANGACATATAGAAAAATCCATAGCAACACCATTTCCGTTTCCTGNNAAAACAGATATATTAGAAGTNTCAGTCATCATAGCGTTTATATCATAATTTAAATCAAGAGAAGTCCCCATTCCAGAGGTNTATAAGGTTGCTTCTTTTATGTTGATTTGTGCATGATGGTTTCCATTTAAATAGGAGAGAGCGGTGTTAATTTTCCATAGCTTATCTTGTTTTTGAATATTATAACTATATCCAATTTTATATTGCTGATATCTATCTGCTCTTACTNCAGTATTAGAAAAATCAAGGGTTTCTTCTTGATAATCGTAATTTCCATGAAAAACAAGTTTTAATAAATCATCTTTAAAAGAAGAATTTATAAGGTTCACATCAGATAATTGAAAATAGTAGGAATTTAATTTATCTGTTGAATATTTATATTCAATACTATTTGTTAATTCTGCATTTAATCTGTTGTTATCATCTCCNTTATTTATCCAGGTATCTTTCATCTCATCAGTAATAAACCCACCAAACAACATGGTGTTTAAAAAGCTTGTATTCAAATCATCTGATTCTATAGTAAAATAGTTATTCATTGTAATATTATGATGATTTGTATCTGTTTCTTGTGCAAATGAAATAAATGGTAAACTAAATAATATATAGAATATTTCTCTCTTCATTTTATTCTCCTAATATTTTTCTAAATTTTGCAGAAAGAGTAACATCTAAATTATAAGAACTATAAATATTTATATGTTCAGTTAATGAAGCGGTGGAGAAATTAGAGATTATTTTTATTTTTCTCACATCATTATAACTTGTATTTGTAATAGTTATTATAGTTTCTGATGGTGAGATTACTNTGTTCTCAGAATTTGTATTCCCAGAGATAATTTCTTTATTATCAATTAATGTATCTAATATATTATTATAATCATCTAGCAAGACAACATCAATTATAGAGTTTAAAGGAAAACCATTTTTAATTGTTATGTATAATTCATCAACCTCTAATTCATCATCTGAACTTAAGTCTGCATTCATAGTTTCTGTAAAGATTAAGTTATTTGCAATAAAACTAAGTGGTACATCTAAACTTAATGAAGATTTTATTGGAAATTCAGGATATAAAAAATCTGAGGTGCTTTGTTCACCATTTGGATTTAAATAAAGGTTCGAATGTATATTAATATGGTTAGGAAATATTTCCATCATTTCTTTTGCATTTAATATAATTTCTGTTTTCGTTGGATTTATTGGCAGGTTACCTTCTGTTAAAGTAGCTCGATTTATATTATACACATTCCCTATTATACCAGCATTAGCACTAGCNGCTTCTCCTGTAATAGTATTTGATGTATTAAAATCATTTAATACTAGATCTGCATCAGCACCAATAAAATTCTCTATTAATAAGGATAAATTTGCTTGTTCTAAACTTAGTGTGCCTCCGGATATTTTGTCAAAAATATTTATTTCTTGTTGATCAGGGCCAAATTCTATTACATCTTGTCCAAGATATCCAACAGCATACTCTGCAGTAAGGTCAAATTCAATATATGAATAGAAACTATCTGTATTATTAATAGTTTCTAACGTACCCGTATAATCAATGAAAGTATAAGATTCCGTATAGATAGTATTTACTGTATCTCCCCCTAAACGACTCTCTTGACCAGTAAGATCTAATACATAACCTTCAAAATTAAAAGAAAAAGAAGTCAGATCTGTATTTGTTGCTTCAGGAATAATCATATCTCCACTAGTAAAAGGAANTCCATTCTTTTTTAAAGATGGTATATTGTAAATCATTTTTCCATTTGGCAATGTACTTAGCACATTTACAGTTACAGTTCCTTCTTTTATTCCAATTTCATTTATCTGCACACCTCCTAGTTCAAAAGTATGTTCCTTAAGAGTTTCAGTTAATTTTTGCTCTGGAAATATAGCTGTTGCTTCTATAATTCCAAGATCTGTTATAGTTATAGTTGTAATAATTGCATCCGAGTAGTCTATTAAAACTGGTCCATTACTTGCATTAATATCCATATTATGTAGTATAGCAAAAATGTTGTCGTCAATTGTTTGCCCTGCAATAGACACACTTTTAGAGACAGTACTTCCTGAAGGAACGACTGGAAAAGGAAAAGTAGCAATTGTACTCTGATTTGTAGCATTAATCAATGATAAAGAAATATTTGAGATATCTGTTGGGTAACCATTATTTAATTTAACAGTTAAGGTGCCTTCATGTAAATTCATTGTTTCAAAATATTCACTCACATCAATATTAATTGTATCTTCATTAGCAATGTTTGGTATTGCAGGAATGCTATTTGTACTTCCGTTAGGAAGAAGTATTGTTCCAAGAGGTATTTCGTTAATTGATTCACCAATAGTTGCAGTATCAGCAATAACTACATCAGCAAAACTAGCAGAATCTAATGTGTGTGTCTGTTCATCAGTAATAGCATCAATTTTCACTAAGGTATTAAAATTCATATCCATTATTTCCTGACTAAAAATAAGAGAAACTAAACTGTCTGAATCAATATTGCTGATAATATTAGATGAATCAACTTCTGTAATCATATCTGAAATATTCATCTCGGCATGAGCAATAGGAATTATCATTTCTGTTTCCCAAGTTGGAGACTCTAATTCATGTTTGCATGAGTAGATTAGTATAGAACAAATAATAATATAAAGTAGTTTTCTCATTTTGCAAACATAGTTAATATTTATACTTACCCTTCCAGATTGATTTTAGTTGATCTCTAAACGAATTTTCTTTTGTATTATTTCCTGGATTATAGAATGTATTTCCACTAATTTCTTCTGGCATAAATTCTTGTTCTGAATTAGGATTATCGTGTGAGTAAATATAATCTGATCCATAACCTAGTTCTTTCATAAGTTTTGTTGGTGAATTTCTTAGGTGTAATGGTACGGATAGATTTCCTGTTTCTCTTACTTTTTCTTGTGCTTTTCCGATTGCTATGTAGGAGGCATTGCTTTTAGGACTGCATGCTAAATATATTGCTGTTTGAGATAAAATAATTCTACTTTCCGGAAATCCAATTACACTTACTGCTTGAAAACAATTGTTTGCTATTACCATAGCATTTGGATTTGCGTTTCCAATATCTTCTGATGCAGAAATTAATAATCTTCTGGAAATAAATTTTACATCTTCACCACCTTCTATCATACGAGCTAGCCAATAAACAGTCCCGTTTGGATCCGAACCTCTAATAGATTTTATTAGTGCAGAAACTATGTCGTAATGATGTTCCCCATTTTTATCATAGGAAGCTAAGTTTTGCTGAGATATTTCCATTACTATTTTATCTGTAATTTCAACTTTCTCTTTCTTTTCTGAACTAACAACTAAATCAAAAATATTAAGTAATTTTCTGGCATCTCCTCCAGATATTCTAAGTAGTGCATTTGTTTCTTTAAGTATTATTTTCTTTTCTTTCAGAAAAATATCTTCTGAAATAGATCTATTTATCAGTTCTAATAAATCTTCGTTTGAAAGGTGTTCTAATACATATACTTGAGAACGAGATAAAAGAGCGGAAATAACTTCAAATGATGGATTCTCAGTAGTTGCTCCAATCAAAGTAATGATTCCTTTTTCTACTGCTCCAAGTAGAGAATCTTGCTGAGATTTACTAAATCTATGTATTTCGTCAATAAATAGAATAGGAATATCTTTCCCAAATAAGCCTAATGAACTTGCTTTCTGTATTACTTCCCTAACATCCTTTACTCCAGAATTAATTGCACTTAAAGTATAAATAGTCCGGTCTAGTTCTTTTGCAATTAAGTTTGAAATTGTTGTTTTGCCAACTCCTGGTGGTCCCCAAAAAATAATCGATGGAATAACTTTCTGATCAAGTTGTTTCCTTAAAGCTCCATTTTTTCCAATCAGATTTTTTTGTCCAATAACTTCTGATATTTTTGTTGGACGGCGTCTTTCTGCTAGTGGGATATTTTGCATTTGCTAAAAGTACAAATAAATAGTATAATTATTAAAACAATGAAATTGTATTTTTCTGATAACAATTTATATTTTTGCATAAAGTAAATTACAAAAATGAATATATCACTTAATTGGTTAAAACAATATATTAATCTTGATTTAGAGGTCAATAAGATTTCTGAATATTTGACAGATATTGGTTTAGAAGTAGATGGTATAACAGAATTTGAAAGTATAAAAGGAGGTCTTAAAGGAATTGTAATAGGAGAAGTTTTAGCTTGTGATAAACATCCAAATGCAGATAGATTAAATGTTACAAAAGTTGATATTGGTAATCAAGATATTTTAGATATTGTTTGTGGAGCTCCAAATGTTAAATCAGGTCAGAAAGTTCCTGTAGCTACTGTTGGTTCTGTTCTTTATGATGGAGAAGAATCTTTTACGATTAAGAAAAGTAAAATAAGAGGTGAGGTTTCAGAAGGCATGATTTGTGGGGAAGATGAGTTAGGTCTTGGAGATACTACAGATGGAATTATGGTGTTAGATGATAATATAAAAGTAGGAACTTTAGCTTCTGAATATTTTAAAGTTGAAAGTGATACTATTTTTGAAATCGGATTAACTCCTAATCGTTCTGATGCAATGGGACATTTTGGTGTTGCAAGAGATTTAAAAACTGCATTAAATTATAATGGTTCAAATCTGGAGTTGTCTTTACCGGATATAAAAGAATTTAAGATAGACAATGATGATTTAAAGATTTCTGTTGATATAGAAGATTCTGAACTTTGTCCTAGATATTCGGGAATTACAATTAGTGGTGTAAAGATAGGTACATCGCCTGAATGGTTACAAAATAGATTGCAGTCAATAGGATTATCTCCAATAAATAATATAGTAGATATTACAAATTTTGTACTGCATGAAACTGGACAACCTCTACATGCTTTTGATGCCAGAAAGATAAAAGATAATAAAGTAATTGTAAAAAGGCTAAAGGAAAAAACAAAATTCACAACATTAGATGAAGTAGAACGGAAACTTTCTTCCCAGGATTTAATGATTTGTAATAATTCTGAAGCAATGTGTATGGCGGGAGTTTTTGGAGGACTGAATTCTGGAGTCTCAGATTCTACAATAAATATATTTTTGGAGAGCGCTTATTTTAATTCAGTTTATGTACGTAAAACTGCAAAAAGACACACTTTAAGTACTGATTCTTCTTTCCGTTTTGAAAGAGGCTGCGATCCAAATATGACTATTTATGCACTTAAAAGAACTGCTCTTCTAATAAAAGAAATTGCAGGTGGAGAGATATCTTCTGAAATAGTAGACGTGTATCCAAATGAGATTAAACATTTTGAAGTAGAATTGACATACAGTAAATTAGATAACTTAATAGGAGAGAAGATAGAAAGAGAATCGGTAAAATCTATCCTTTCAGATTTGGAAATTGAAGTAGTAAAGGAGTCTGATAACGGATTAAGTTTAAGAGTTCCTCCATTTAAGGTAGATGTACAAAGAGAGGTTGATGTAATAGAAGAAATTTTGAGAATTTACGGATTTAATACAGTTAAAATTCCAACAAAATTAAACACTTCTATTTCTCATTCTGAAGAGGTAAATTCTGAAAAAGCAAGAAATATTATTTCAGATTTATTATCTAGTAATGGTTTTACTGAAATAATGAATAATTCACTTACAAAGGAAAGTTATACAAATTTAATTTCTGATTTAGATGGATCTCATAATGTAAAAATATTGAATCCATTAAGTCAGGATTTGAATATAATGAGGCAATCTATGTTGTTTTCTGGTCTAGAGAATATTTCTTTTAATATAAACAGAAAAAGTCAAGATTTAAAGTTTTACGAATTTGGTAAGACTTATCATAAAGTAAAAGAAGAAAATCAGGAGAAACAACATTTAATGTTGCTACTAACAGGGCAAATAAATTCTGAAAGATGGAATGAGAATAATAACAAAACAGATTTCTTTGTTGTGAAAGAGAAGGTAGAACATATTTTATTCCGTTTGGGTGTTACTAAAATAAAATCGGAGAAAGTTTCTGGATATGGTTTTTCTAAGGGATTAATGTATCAATATAAGAAACAAAGATTAGTTTGTTTTGGTAAAGTAGATGCTAAAATCACAAAAAGTTTTGGTGTAAAAAAAGATGTGTTTTATGCAGATTTTAATTGGGATCTAATCTTAGATTTAATTCAAAATACCACAATAAAATATTCTGAGGTCTCTAAATTTCCTTTTGTAAAAAGAGATTTATCTTTACTAATTGATAATAAAGTAAGTTTTAAAGAATTACTTAAAATAGCAAAAGATACTGAAAAGAATATTTTGAAATCAGTAAATTTATTTGATGTGTATGAAGGAGATAAGCTTCCGGAAGGAAAAAAATCTTATGCTCTGAGTTTTATTTTAGAAGATAAAACAAAAACTCTTACCGATAAATATATTGATAAAGTAATGAGTAAACTAATAAGTTCCTACGAAAATAAAGTTGGAGCTGAAGTAAGGAGTAAATAATTTCTTATTGTTCTGTACCCCCTCCTTGTATCTGATCATTATTTTTTATCTTACTATTTATTCTCTTTTCTTTGAAATTAAGTTTTCCAAATGTGTAGCTGAAGCTGATTCCTATCGAACGCATTGCGATTTGTCTATTGCTATATTGAGTAAAACTTCCCCCTTGAATCTCACTAGTCATATTCTTGTATTTATTAAAAGGTTCAACAAAACGTAGACCAAGAGACCCTCTTCTGTTTTTAAAATCTTTTTTAATTCCAAAACTCATCATAGACCAGCTATCTGTTGTACCTTGTAAATTTTGTTGTGGAGATGAGAACCAACCCCATGTCTCAAATTTATATCTATTGCCAAGATCTATCGTACCTCCAAAATTATAATTATACAAAATAGCTTTGATTGATCCATATCTATCATCATTAGAAGAATATTGAAAAATATTAAAACCTCCTCTAAGATTAATGCTTTTTAGCGTAATCGAACCATAATAGTTAAAACCTAATTTAGAGTTTTCTCCAATATTTTGATAATTAGTTATTGAGGTGTCTCCTTGTATTGTGATATTTGATTCAATGACATCTCTTGTGTTTTTTAAATAAACATAATAACTAGATTGAAAAAATTTACTAAACGAATTGTATCCAAATTCTACTTGATCAGATAAAGCTGGTTTTAATTCAGGATTTCCAATTACAATATTTTTATTATCCGTCCTGCCTATATTTGGATTAATATAATAACTGCTTGGTCTTCTGATTCTATTATTGTAAGATAGTTTTAATGATTTTGTCATTGATATTTTCTTATTTATAACGATGTTTGGAAGAAAGTTTGCATATGGCTTTCTAGTGAAGTTGTCTGTTGTATTATTTTTCCATTTTCCATCTATATTGGTTAATTCATATCTACCTCCAAGAATAATTCCTATATTATTTGGTAATGAAACCTGAGAAGATAAATAAGCACTTCCAACAGTTTGACCATAATTAAATGTTTCTTCTTCCGACAAGAAATATATTGCGTTATTTTCTACATCTTCTTGCGTTGTGTAATAATCAAATTTATTATTTCTGTCAATATACTTTAACCCAAATTCAATCTTATTTTCAGAGATTGTTTCATTAGATTTATTTTTATTACTATATCTTCCTTTTCCTCCATTTGTTTTAGAAAATCTCTCTTGATTAATGTTGTCTTTTACAATTGCTTGCTTTTTTCCTAAGGGATGTACATAGTCCAATTGGAATGTTTTTTCTGTTCCTAAACCATCACTTATGTTTCTTGTAATTAAATTATTTTCATAGATATTACTTCTTTCATCTTCAAAATCACCATTTATCTGGAATGAGAGTGTTAGCTCTCTTTCAGGATTATTCGCAAATGTCTTAGTAAAATCTGTAGTCCATTCAATTTGGTTACTTATTGAGTGCGAATTTACTATTGACTTATACTCATATATTGTATCACCAGTGTAACTTATTTGTGTTGAATCATCGCTGAATTTATCCCTTCCTCCAAAGGAAAAACCAGAAGTAAAACTTGTAAATGGGGTTGCATCATAATACATATTGATGCCAGATCTATATCCAGTCCACCTACTAAATGTTTCTCCATTTCTAATTAATATATTGGTGTCTATCATTGATTCAATATCCCAATCTTTTCTTATATAATCAGTCTTTCCTTTCCTAGGCCAATACATTCCAAAAACACCACCTTTAGCTGATATTCCAAAATTGTTTTTACCTACTGTTAAGTTTAAGTTATTTCTACTAACTCTCTTTCCAATTGATCCAGAGACAGTTGCTTTATATCCATCAATAATTTTCTTCTTAGTAATTATGTTTACAATTCCCGCATCCCCCTCACCGTCATACTTTGCACCTGGACTAGTAATTACTTCTATACTTTTGATTTGATCTGCTGGAATCATCTTCAATGCTGATGAGATATCAGAAGTTAAGAAACTAGAAGCTTTCCCATTTATCAAAAACTTAATATTGTTACTACCTCTTAAGGAAACATTACCATCTAAATCAACAGAAAGTAATGGGGCTTTTCTGAGTACATCAGTTGCATCATCTGCACTTTGGTTTATGTCGTTTTCAGGGTTGTAAACAATCTTGTCAATTTTATTCTCATAGATTGCTTTTGTTTCATTTATTTCAATTTCATTTATCTGATTTGCAGAGGGTTTTATTAATATTTTCTTAAATTGATGATTAGGATTTTTATTTGATGTCTCAATTATAATGTCTTTAGTTTGATAACCTAAGAAACTAATACTTAATTTATATTTTCCAACTACTATATCCTTAAAAGAAAACTTCCCTTTCTTATCAGTTATTGTTCCGTCTATAATTTTTTTCTTATTGATATTATAAATGGACACGTTCGCATATTCAATTGCAATATTATTGTTGTTAGTTACTCTTCCATTAATTTCTCCTTTAGTTTCATTTTTTTCCCATGTAGCACCAGATGTTCCATTTACTCTCATTCCTTGTGAGAAAGAAAATATTGAAAAAAGGATAAAAGATGTAATAAATATTTTTTTAATCATAAAATTCTAATCTTTCTTTGATGGAAATTCGCAAGAGGATCCAAATAAGCATTTTTCTTTAATAATTTCATCAACACCTTCTGGAACCATATGTTCCCAAGTTCCTTCTTCGCAATTTTTTATTTTTTTAAATACTTCTCTAGAAAAAATACCAAGCACTTCTTTGTTGTGATCTAGATCTTCAATTCTTTTGTTTCTGTATAAATATTCGTAAAGAGTTTTCACTCTTGGATGTATAGGTATGTTATTAGAGTTTAATAATTCAGACTCTGTATTTGGTTTGTAAGGATATAAATATATCTTAATATCTCTTGTGAAAATAATTCCAAATGCTTCCATTATTCCACCGTTTA
Organism: Flavobacteriales bacterium; assembly: GCA_002710495.1. Taxonomy (GTDB): domain Bacteria; phylum Bacteroidota; class Bacteroidia; order Flavobacteriales; family BACL11. The sequence continues at coordinate 2,716 of PAKE01000037.1, read as the reverse complement.
AGTTTCTGTAATATTTTTCTTCGAACATATCTATTAAGCTATCTACACCAATTATTAATCCCATTCTTTTTGGTGTAAATTGAGATAAATACTCTATAACTTTATAATATTTTCTGAAGTTTGAGATCATTACAGTGTAACCAAGAGAACATAAAATATCAACTCTATCTAAGAAATCTTGTTCATCAACATTTCCATCAGTTTTTAGATTACTTAATGTAATTTCTAATAGTACCTGAATGTCCTCTTTTTTAACTTTTTTATCAGAAGAGAATTTCTCTAAACCATTCTCTAACATATCAATATTTACTTTTGTTACAGGACGAAAAGAACCTCTAAGCGCTAATATATTTTTTTGATGAAGAATATCTGAAGGTTGATGATTTAATCCATCAGGAGTGAAAATAACTCCATCAGTCATCTTCTCTTTTACCAGGGTTAAACTTAAAAGTCTGTTATCTATATCTTTGAATTCTGGTCCATAAAAGTGTACCATATCAATATCAATAGATGATCTGGAAAGATTGTCGTACAATTCTTTTAAAATATCTTTTGGATCAGACTGATAAAAACAAGCATGAAGTAAGTTAGTTCCTAAGGTACCAATAGTCTCTTGCTGTATTTTTGCATCTTGGTCATGCAGATTCACATGTAAAATAATGTCATTTGGTTTTGAGTTTGATTCTTTTTGGAATCTCACTCCAATCCAACCATGTCCCTTATTAGTTTTCTCGTAATTTATTGTAGATACAGTATCTGCAAAAGTGAAATATCTTCTATCTGGTGAGTCTGCTGGGTTTAGACGTTCTTCAATTAAAGAGTATTCATGATCTAACATGTTTAAGAGTCTACTTTTACAAACATATCTTCCATGTTCTTCTTTACCGTATATTGCATCAGAAAAATTTCTGTCGTATGCTGACATAGTTTTTGCAATAGTTCCTGAAGCGGACCCTGCTCTAAAAAATTGACGAGCAACCTCTTGCCCAGCTCCAATTTCCACCATACTTCCATAGATACTTGTATCTAAATTTATCTTCAGAGCTTTCTGAGTTGCACTAAGTATTAATTCTTCTTCCGTCATTTTTTATCTTTTGAAAAACGTAGCAAATTTAACGACTTATTTCTATTTTTGCAGGTATAAATCTATATTTTTACATCATTATATTTTATTTAAATAATGAAGATAACTTTATTAGGAACTGGAACATCTCAAGGTGTACCAGTAATTGCATGTCGTTGTGATGTTTGTTTGTCTGATAACCAGAAAGACAAAAGGCTAAGATCTTCAGTAATGATTGAATTAGATGGACAAACAATTGTAGTGGATACAGGCCCTGATTTTAGGCAGCAAATGCTAAGAGAGAACGTGCAAAAAGTAGATGCGATTTTATTTACTCATGAGCATAAAGATCATATTGCGGGAATGGATGACGTAAGGGCTTTTAATCATAAATGGAAGAAGGATATGGAAATATTTGCAACACAGAGAGTAGGAGATGCACTTAAAAGAGAGTTTCATTATGTGTTCTCTGGACATGACTATCCAGGAATACCAAGAGTAAATATTAACACTATTAGTAACACTCCTTTTAAAGTTAATGAAACTGACATTATTCCAATTGAAGTAATGCATTATAAGATGCCTGTATTTGGTTTCAGAATACAGGACTTTGTTTATATAACTGATGTTAGTTATATATCTGATAAAGAGAAAGAAAAGATTAAAGATGCAGACTTATTAATTATTGACTCTTTAAGAAAAAAGAAACATATCTCTCATTTTAATTTAGATGAGTCTTTAAAACTAATAGAAGAGGTGAATCCAAAAAAAGCTTTATTTACACATATTAGTCATTTTATGGGAAAGCATGATGATTTGCTACAAGAACTTCCAGAAAATGTAAGTCCCGCATTTGATGGTGAAATTATTTTGTTAAATAATCGTAAATAGATTCTTTTTTAATGTAACAAAGTTTCCTGTATTCTGATTAGATTTTTGTATTTTTACAACTTTAAAAATATAAAATAAATGAAAAAAATATTATTTATAATTTGCGTAACTACCTTTTGTGTTCCTGTTTTTTCTGGAGATCACTTTCATGAGGACGAGCATGAAGTAAGGTATATTAAGCAGGCAATTCATTTGAATGCTGATGTTCAGTATCATTTAAGAAATGGGATTTCATGGAAAGAATTTCAATCGTTAAATCCAAATTGGTATGTATATTTTAATGAATATAACAGAAAACCTCACAGAGCTTTTGGAGAAGGAATATCTGTCACAAATCCATCTAATTTTATTGAAAATAATTTATCTGTATTTAATGTTCCTTTTGCAGATTTGATACTTGCATCAGAAACAGAAAATGAAAAATATAAAAATTATATTTACACTCAATCTTATCATGATTTGGAAGTTCTTGACAGCAGACTTTATATTAAGATGAATAAAAATAATGAGGTGGTTGTTTTTGGGTTAGATGTATTTTCAGATATTAATATATCTATTATTCCAACTTTTTCCGCTTCATCTTCTTTAGTGTCTGCAAAACAGAATTTACCATTTTCTATTACAGATAGTGATATAGAAGAGAGTTTAAAGATACTACCAATTCCAAAAAATGGAAATTATGAGTATCATTTAGTTTATGTAGTACATTTAAGTACAAAAAACAATATTGGTCCAGCAGAATATGTATGCTATGTTGATGCT
>PAKE01000036.1 GCA_002710495.1 Flavobacteriales bacterium | reverse complement strand
ACAATCAGAAGGGTGTAATCATCTTATAAAATCGCATCAGGCAATACTCTTAGATAGCGTAACAGATATTGTAAAAAACTTAAATTGGGATGTTCAAGAAAAATCAGATCAACAAAATTTTTTTACTAATTTATCAGATGAGGACTTAAAATTGATAAATGTTTTAAATACAGAATCACTACATGTAGACGAACTAAAAAAGAAATTAAATTGGGATAGTTCTAAGGTTGCAAAACATCTATTACAAATGGAATTTGAAAATTTGATTGTTTCTTTGCCAGGAAAAATTTATAAAAGACGAATGTAAAGAATATTTGTTATTAAAAAAATACTCTACATTTGCCAAAATATTTTGAAACGAAAACATAAATTAATATAAAATAATGGAAAAGAGAATTCACGATTTTATGAATGAAGTTGCCGCTAAAAATGTAGGTGAAACAGAATTTTTACAAGCGGTTGAGGAGGTTGCAGAAGTAATTCTCCCGTTTATAGAAGAAAACCCAAAGTATAATAACAAAATGTTATTGGAAAGAATGGTGGAGCCAGAAAGAGTATTAATATTTAGAGTTCCTTGGTTAGATGATAAAGGAAACACTCAGGTAAACAGAGGTTACAGAGTAGAATTTAACTCTGCTATTGGACCATATAAAGGAGGATTGAGATTTCACCCTACAGTAAACTTATCAATATTAAAGTTTTTAGGTTTTGAGCAAGTATTTAAAAACTCATTAACTACACTCCCAATGGGAGGAGGTAAAGGAGGTTCAGATTTTAATCCAAAAGGTAATTCTGATAATGAAGTGATGAAATTCTGTCAGTCTTTTATGACGGAATTATGTAAACATATAGGTCCAAATACAGATGTTCCTGCAGGGGATATAGGAGTTGGTGGAAGAGAGATTGGTTATATGTTTGGTCAGTACAAAAGAATTCGCAATGAATTTACTGGTGTTTTAACGGGTAAAGGAATGAGTTGGGGAGGTTCTTTAATTAGACCAGAGGCTACGGGATATGGTAATGTATATTTTGCACAAAACATGTTAGAAGCAAAAGGTGATTCCTTTAATGCAAAAATAGTTTCTATTTCGGGTTCAGGTAATGTAGCACAATACGCTTGTGAAAAAGCAACTGAATTAGGAGCTAAGGTGGTTACTCTTTCTGATTCTTCAGGATATATTTATGATGCTGAGGGAATTGACTCTGAGAAATTGGCATTTGTAATGGAACTTAAAAACGTAAGAAGAGGAAGAATTAGAGAATATGCTGAAAAATATGGATGTAAATTCCATGAAGGAAGACGACCATGGGCAGTAAATTGTGATATTGCTCTGCCTTGTGCAACACAAAATGAGCTGAATGAAGCAGAAGCAAAAAGATTGGTAGCTAATGGATGTATGTTAGTTTCTGAGGGGGCTAATATGCCAACAACTCCTGAGGCAGTTGAGGTATTCAAAAATGCAAAAATCTTATTTGCTCCAGGTAAAGCATCTAATGCTGGTGGAGTAGCTACTTCAGGCTTGGAGATGAGTCAGAACTCACTTAGAATGAATTGGACTAGAGAAGAGGTAGATATTAAGCTGAAACAAATTATGCAAGATATTCACTCTTCATGTATTGAATATGGTAGAGATGGAGATTATGTTGATTATGTAAAAGGAGCTAATATTGCAGGATTTGTAAAAGTTGCTGATGCAATGTTAGATCAAGGATTGGTTTAATGTTTTTTACATATATTATTATAAGAGGAGGCTTTTGCCTCCTTTTTTAATTGCTTACTTTTGTTTTTCCAAATAAAATAAAACTATGTACGGAAAATTACAATCTCAATTACAAGAGGAGCTTCAAAAAATAAAAGAAGAAGGTCTGTATAAAGACGAAAGAGTAATTACAAATCCTCAAGATGCACTTATTAAAGTGAGTACAGGAGAGGAGGTGTTAAATTTTTGTGCAAACAACTATTTAGGTTTGTCTTCTCATCCAGAAGTGATTCAGGCTGCAAAAGATACTTTGGATACACATGGTTATGGTATGTCTTCCGTTCGATTTATTTGTGGTACGCAGGATATTCATAAAATTTTAGAGGAAAAATTATCTGCCTTTTTAGGTACAGAAGAGACTATTTTATATGCAGCAGCTTTTGATGCGAACGGGGGCGTTTTTGAACCTCTCTTTTCTGCAGACGATGCAATTATTTCTGATGAATTGAATCATGCTTCTATTATTGATGGTGTCAGATTATGTAAGGCAAAAAGATACCGTTATAAAAATAATGATATGGAAAGTTTGGAAGATCAATTGAAGCTTTCACAAGAGCAAAGAAATAGAGTTATTGTAACCGATGGAGTTTTCTCTATGGATGGTTATTTGGCACAATTGGATAAAATCTGTGATTTAGCCGAAAAATATGATGCACTTGTGATGGTGGATGATTCTCATTCTACAGGATTTATTGGAAAAACAGGAAGAGGAACCCACGAATATTGTGGAGTTATGGGAAGAGTAGATATTATTACTTCTACTTTAGGGAAAGCACTTGGTGGTGCAATGGGAGGTTTTACTTCTGGTAGAAAAGAAATTATTGACATGCTTCGTCAGAGATCTCGACCGTATTTATTTTCCAATTCTTTAGCTCCTTCTATTGTTGGAGCGGCTTCTAAAGTAATTGATTTACTTTCGGACTCTACTCATTTGAGAGATGCATTAGAGAAAAATACTCAGTATTTCAGAGAAAAAATGACATCTGCAGGTTTTGATATAAAAGAAGGAGTACATCCTATTGTTCCAGTTATGTTGTATGATGCAAAACTATCACAAGAAATGTCTAATCAACTATTACATGAAGGAATATACGTTATTGGATTTTTCTTTCCTGTTGTGCCAAAAGAGAAAGCTAGAATCAGAGTTCAGATTTCCGCAGCACATTCTAAAGCAGATTTAGATAAAGCAATACATGCCTTTACTAAGATAGGAAAACAGATGAAAGTAATTAATTAAGATAAATTGTTAAAATTTTGAGGCAGGAAAAAAAATAAATGTATTTTTGCAGAACTTTTTAATAGGATAAAAAATAAATATTGTGGATACATTAAGTTATAAAACATTATCATCTAATAAAGAAACAGCCAACAAAGAGTGGTTTATCGTAGATGCTGAGAATCAAATTTTAGGTAGGATGTCTTCCAAAATCGCTATGATTTTAAGAGGAAAACACAAAACAAATTTTACTCCTCATGCAGATTGTGGTGATTATGTAATTGTTATTAATGCTGATAAAGCAATGATGACAGGGAAAAAAATGGAAAACAGAGAAATCTTTAGCCATACCGGTTACCCCGGTGGTCAAAAAAGAATTACTCCAATTCAAATGTTAGAAAAAGATGGTACATCTTTAGTGAAACATGCAGTTAGAGGTATGCTTCCTAAAAACAAATTAGGAGCATCTATTCTTAAAAACCTTTATATTTACACAGGCACTGATCACGATCAAGAGGCTCAGAAACCAACATTAATTAACTTAAACGATTTTAAGTAATATGGAAACAGTTCATACTATAGGAAGAAGAAAAGCGTCTGTTGCAAGAATTTATGTAACAAAAGGTAAGGGTAATATTGTTATAAATGGGAAAGATTATAAAGAATATTTTCCGTTAGAAACACTTCAATATAAATTAAATCAACCATTTAAAGTTGTTGAACAAGAAGGGAAGTTCGATATTAAAGTAAGTGTAAATGGAGGAGGAATTAACGGACAAGCAGACGCTATCAAATTAGCTATTGCTCGTTCTCTTTGCGAAATTGATATTGAAAATAGACCATCATTAAAGGCAGAAGGATTACTTACACGAGATCCAAGAGTGGTGGAAAGAAAGAAACCAGGACAGAAGAAAGCAAGGAAGAAATTCCAGTGGGTTAAAAGATAAAATTATATTATTAATCAATGTTTAGCATCTAAACTAATAGGACAAGTAAAAACAACTTCTACCAATTAGTTGATTAAACCAAAAAAGAAAGTAAACATGTCAAGAACAAACTTCAAAGAATTATTAGAAGCAGGTGTGCATTTTGGTCACCTCAAAAAGAAATGGAATCCAGGAATGACTCCTTACGTATTCATGGAGAGAAATGGAATCTATATTATTGATTTAAACAAAACGGTTAGCATGCTTGATGAAGCTGCTGCTGCAATGAAACAAATTGTAAAATCTGGGAGAAACATATTATTCGTTGCTACCAAAAAACAAGCTAAAAATATTGTTGCTGAATATGCAAAATCGGTTAACATGCCTTATATAACTGAAAGATGGCCTGGAGGTTTGTTAACTAATTTTGCTACCATCAGAAAATCCATCAAAAAAATGGAAACGATTGATAAAATGGGAGTTGATGGAACTTTAGACACTTTATCTAAAAGAGAAAGATTGCAAATTTCTAGAACTAGAGAAAAGTTAGAAAGAAATTTAGGGAGTATTGCAAAAATGAATAGAATGCCATCAGCAATCTTCATTGTAGATATTAATAAAGAACATATTGCTGTGGCTGAATCTGGGAAACTTGGTATTCCTACTATTGCTATGGTAGATACTAATTCAAATCCTAATTTAATTACTTACCCTATTCCTTCAAATGATGATTCTTCAAAATCAATTAGAAAAATTATGGAAACGGTAACTGATGCTGTAAAAGAAGGATTAGCTGATAGAGATCAAGCGATAGCTGAGAAAGCAAAGCAAAAAGCAGAAAAGAAAGCTGTTGAGGAAAAAGTTGTTGAAAAGAAAAAAGAAGCAAAAACAGAATAATAAAGACGAAAATGGCAGATATTAAAGCAGCTGATGTAGCTACATTAAGAAAACAAACGGGCGCAGGAATGATGGATTGTAAATTAGCATTGGTAGAAGCTAATGGAGATTTTGATGCAGCTATTGATGTACTTAGAAAGAAAGGGCAGAAAGTTGCGGCTAAAAGAGCAGATAGAAACGCCTCAGAAGGAGTAGCTATTACAAGAATTAATTCAGACAGTACTGCTGGTATTGCAATTGTTTTAGCGTGTGAAACAGACTTTGTAGCTAAAAATGATTCTTTTAAAAATTTAGCTGGTCAGTTTGCAGATATTGCTTTAAATCACACTAATAAAGATTCATTTATGTCATCTGATTTTGGGGGTATTACTGTAGCAGATAAATTAATTGAACAAACAGGGGTTATTGGTGAAAAATTAGATATTTCATCTTTCGAAAGAGTGGAGGCAAATTATGTAGGTTCTTATACCCATGGAGTTAAAATTGCTGTTTTAGTAGGTCTTAATAATTCAGTTGACAATACGGATGTTTTAGCTAAAGATTTAGCAATGCAAGTAGCGTCAATGGGAGCTACAACTTTATCCTATAAAGATTTTGATGATGAATTTGTTGCTAATGAAACTGAAGCAAGAATAGCTGTAATTGAAAAAGATAACATAGAATTAGGAAGATTAGGGAAAACATTAAAAAATGTTCCTAAGTATATTTCAATGTCACAACTTACAGATGAAGTAATGTCAGAAGCGAAATCTGAAATTGAAGATCAGTTAAAATCAGAAGGAAAGCCCGAACAGATTTGGGATAAGATTGTTCCAGGAAAAATGGATAGATTTATTTCTGACAACACTACCTTAGATCAGGAGCAATGTTTGTTAGATCAGAACTTTATTAAGGATGAAAGTAAAAGAGTTGCTGATTACATTAGCAGCTATGGAGATGTTAATGTAAGTAGTTTTAAAAGAGTATCTTTAGGGTAAACTCTTAGATAAATATAGACATTTAAAAACCACTCTTTTAAGGTGGTTTTTTTATTTTGAAAATATTTCTACATTTTTTTAGAATTACTTATATTTGGGCAACTTTTTTATCACCTTATGAAATATAATAGAATACTTCTTAAACTAAGTGGAGAAGCGTTGATGGGAGATCAGAATTATGGTATTGACTCCGATAGACTTTCTGATTATGCAAAAGAAATAAAGCAAATTGTAGATCAAGGAATCCAGGTTGCAGTTGTGATTGGTGGAGGAAATATTTATAGAGGAATACAATCGGAGGGAGCTGGTTTTGACAGGGTACAGGGAGACTATATGGGTATGTTAGCAACAATAATAAACGGTATGGCTCTTCAATCAGCGTTAGAATCTTTAGAGGTGCAAACAAGGCTTTTAACTGCAATTAGAATGGAACAAGTTGCCGAACCTTTTATTAGAAGAAAAGCGACTCGCCATTTATATAAAGGTAGAGTTGTAATTTTTGGAGGGGGTACAGGAAATCCGTATTTTACTACAGATACAGCTGCTACACTTAGAGCTATCGAAATTGAGGCGGATGTAATACTGAAAGGAACTAGAGTAAATGGAATTTTTACTGCTGATCCAGAAAAAGATTCTACTGCTACTATGTATGAAACTATCACTTTTGATGAGGTGTTTCAGAAAGAGTTAAATGTGATGGATTTAACAGCCTTCACATTATGTAAAGAAAACAATTTACCCATAAAAGTATTTAATATGAACACAGAAGGAAATCTGCAAAAGATTTGTAATGGTGAAAATATTGGAACACTTGTAAAATTTTAATATTATGAATGAAGAGATAGAATTAATTTTAGATCTTGCTGAAGAGCAAATGAAAGAATCTATTTCTCGATTAGAGAGTGTTCTTTCAAAAATTAGAGCCGGAAAAGCTTCCCCTCAAATGTTATCAGCTGTAAAAGTTGATTATTATGGAGCAATAACTCCACTTGCTCAGATGGCAAATATAAATACTCCAGATTCTCAAACTATTTCTATACAACCATTTGATAAAAGTATAATCGGAGATATTGAGAAAGCAATTGTAGAAGCAAATTTAGGATTAAATCCAATGAATAATGGAGATTTAATTATTATAAACGTTCCTGCACTTACTGAAGAAAGACGTAAAGAATTAGTAAAACAAGTAAAATTGGAAACAGAAAATTGTAAGGTTAGTATTAGAAATGCTAGACAAAGATCTAATGAAGAAGTCAAAAAATTAGCTAAAGATGGTTTATCTGAAGATATGGCAAGAGATGCTGAATCTAGCGTGCAAGATTTAACAGATAAATTTATTGTAGTTATAGAGAAACATTTTAATGATAAAGAAAAAGATGTAATGACTATTTAGGACTCTCCTGAATATTAAAGAATGAGGATTTTCATATTCCCTTTCATTCACTATACCACAAAATGCCAAAAATATCCGACATAATTTTAAAAGGTAGATTTCTTATACTCATTCTATTTATAGGAATTGTTACTTTAATGTTACAATTTGCAAAAGATGTAAAACTATCTTATGAGGTTGCGAAAATCCTCCCTTCGGATGATCAAACATATATTGATTATGAAGATTTTAAATCCGAATTTGGGGAAAGNATGAATACAATAGTGATTGCTGTTCAGGATGTAGATTTTTTTGATAAGGATCATTTAAAGGCTTGGAACAGTTTTGGAGAAGACATAGAGTCTATTGTAGGCATAGACCGCGTAATAAATATCACACAATTACCAATACTTGCAACTGATTCCATAAAACAAAAATTTATTTATAATAGTTGGTACCATTCAGATATGACTGAAAGTGAGGTGGAGAATGCAGTTGAGTTACTGAAAGATCAGAAGATATATAAGGGAAAGTTTTACAATAAAGACGCTAACTCAGGTATTATGTTGGTAGACATTAATAAAAAAGTATTAGCGTCTCCTCAAAGAAAAAATGTAATTGATAGAATTATTGNATNCGGAGATATATATAGTTCTAAGTTAAATAATATTGATGTAAAGTATTCGGGACTTCCGTATATTAGAACGAAAGAATCTATAAAAATTAAGGATGAGATATCCTTATTTATAATTTATACTCTTTTGATAACCTCTTTTATTCTGTTATTGTTTTTCAGATCTTTTAAGGCTACTTTTATTTCTATTGTTGTTGTATTAGTAGGCGTTATTTTCTCTTTTGGTATAATGGGAATTCTAAATTATGACATAAATCTTTTATCAGCACTTGTACCACCAGTTATTATTGTAATTGGTATTCCGAATTGTATATTTCTGATAAATAAATACCATATAGAGTTTACGAAAAACAAAAATAAAGATCAGTCTTTACATGTGATGATAAGTAAAATAGGAAACATTACATTACTTACAAATTTAACTACTGCTTCAGGATTTGCGGCGTTTACACTGACAAAAAGCGAAACACTTCAAGAGTTTGGTCTAGTAGCNGCTATTAGTATTATTTTCATCTTTATTATTTCTTTATTGTTAATTCCTATTTGGTTTTCATTCTTTCCAGAGCCTAAACTCAGACACACAAGACACCTTGATAAGAGGTGGGTACGATATGTTGTTGAGATGTTTTCGAATTGGATAAAAAACAAAAGGAATGTGATTTATATCTTTTCAGCGATATTAACAATCCTTGGTCTTTTTGGATTGTCTATGGTACAAACCACCGGAAATGTTACAGATGATTTATCTAGAAATGGAGAAGTATATAATGATTTTAAGTTCTTTGAAGATAATTTTGGAGGGGTAATGCCACTAGAAATTATTATAGATTCGAAAGATACAAATGGTATTTATAATGCATCATTTATGTCCAACATACAAAAGATACAAGACGAGTTGAATACCTATGAAGAGTTTTCTCCATCAGTTTCATATATTGAATTTGTAAAGTACGCAAATCAAGCATATAAAGATGATGGAGAAAAGTATTTTACTCTACCTCAAAAAATACTCTTACCAAGGTTACGATCTATGTTAGATAAATCTGAAGAGATAAATAGTTTAGATATAATTCTGACAGATGAGATAAATTCTAAGGCAAGAATTTCATTACGAATGAATGATCTTGCTACACCAGAAATGGATGCCATTTTAAGTGATTTAGGACCTAAGATTAACTCTATCTTTCCANCGGAAGAATTTGATGTAGTAATTACAGGAAGTAGTAGAGTATTCTTGGAGGGGACAAAATATCTGGTAGGGAACTTAGCGTATAGTTTACTACTAGTAATTTTACTGATTTCTATTTTTATGGCTTGGATGTTCCGTTCTTCCAGAATGGTAATTGTTTCCTTAATTCCAAACCTAATTCCTCTATTACTTACAGCTGCAATTATGGGATATTTTTCTATTCCAATAAAGCCATCAACTATTTTAGTGTTTAGTATTGCATTTGGTATTTCTGTTGATGATACCATTCATTTCTTAGCAAAATATCGACAAGAATTAGTTGCAAGTAATTGGAATATAAAGAAATCAGTATTTAACGCATTAAAAGAAACGGGAGTAAGTATGATTTATACTTCAGTAGTTTTATTTTTCGGATTTTTTGTATTTGTTGCATCTGATTTTGGAGGTACGCAAGCTTTAGGTGTGTTAGTTTCTATTACCTTGTTCTTTGCAATGCTATCAAATTTATTACTTTTACCAGCATTACTTTTAACGTTAGAANAATNAATTACNACTAAATCTTTTAAAGAACCATTAATTGATATATTTGATGAGGAAGAAGATATAGATTTAAAACAACTTAAANTAAAAAGAAAATAATATGAAAGGAATAATATTAGCTGGAGGTTCTGGCACAAGATTACANCCNCTTACTCTGGNNNTGAGTAAGCAAATGATGCCTATTTNCGATAAGCCAATGATTTATTATCCGTTATCTACTTTGNTATATTCAGGGATAAATGAAATTCTNATTATCTCTACNCCACATGATNTNCCNNTATTTAAANAATTATTAGGNGATGGAAGTAGATTAGGNTGTAAATTTGAATATAAAGTGCAAGAAGTACCAAATGGATTAGCTCAGGCATTTGTAATAGGAGAAGATTTTATTAAAGATGATAAAGTTTGTTTAATTCTTGGTGATAATATATTTCAAATGAAAATAAAAACACTTGCAGATTGCAAAAATGTAGAAGGAGGAATTATATTTGGTTTTCATGTTAATGACCCAGAAAGATATGGTGTAGTTGAATTTGATGATGATTTTCACGCATTGACGTTAGAAGAAAAACCATCAAATCCAAAATCTAATTATGCGGTACCTGGATTATATTATTATGATAATTCTGTTGTAGAAGTATCTAAGAATATTAAGCCATCTGCAAGAGGAGAGTACGAGATTACAGATGTAAACAAAGAATATTTAACACAAGGAAAGTTAGATGTAAAGCTATTGGAGAGAGGTGCTGTATGGTTAGATACAGGAACTTTTTCTTCATTAATGCAAGCAAATCAGTATGTCCAGGTTATTGAAGAGAGACAAGGAAGAAAAATTGGNTGTATTGAGGAAGCCGCATACCGAATGGGATTCATTGATGATCAGAAANTTCTTGAAATTGCTGAGCCATTGAGGAAGAGTGGTTACGGAGAATATCTGATAAATATAGTTAACTCGAAATGAGATCTTTTTCCGAATTACATGAGATTATTGAAAAAGAGTTAGCAGATTTATATTACCCATCTACTCCTAAAAATCTGTATGATCCNATAAAATATGTATTAAATATTGGAGGAAAAAGAATTCGACCAATTTTGATGTTACTATCTCATCAATTATTTTCAGAGGATATAGAAAAATCATTAAAAGCAGCTTTAGGAATTGAAGTATTCCATAACTTTACCTTACTTCATGATGACATAATGGACGAAGCTCCTCTGAGAAGAGGTTTGCAAACTGTTCATGAAAAATGGGATAATAATACATCAATTCTTTCGGGAGATACTATGTTAGTTCAGTCTTTTCATTTTATTTCTCAAGTAGAAAATAAAAATCTACGCAAGGTTTTAGAAATATTTAACAAAGCATCTACTGAAGTTTGTAAAGGGCAACAATGGGATATGGATTTTGAAAAAAGAGATGATGTAACTCTCTCAGAGTATCTAAAAATGATTGAATACAAAACATCAGTTTTGTTATCTGCTTCATTACAAATAGGAGGAATTAATGGAGGAGCAAGTGTTGAGCAGCAAGATCATCTTTATGAATTCGGTAAAAATACTGGGATTGCTTTTCAACTAAAAGATGATTTATTAGATGCTTTTGGAAACCCTGAGAAATTTGGGAAACAGGTAGGGGGAGATATTATATCAAACAAAAAAACTTTTTTGTATTTAAAAGCTCTTCAGCTTGCTAACGAATATCAGAGAAAACAACTAATACAATTATTTTCTGTTTTAGACAATGCAAATAAAGTTGAGGAGGTAAAATCCATCTTTACGGATCTAAACATACAAAAGCATACAGTAGATTTAATAAAAGCGTATTATACNAAAGCTATGAAACATTTAGATTCAATAAATTCCGATAAAAAAGAACCCTTATTCAATTTTGCTGAGAAGATAAAAGAAAGAATTGTGTAAATGTACTTAGAAGAGATAAATAATTCTGTAGAAAAAAACTCCTTTCTTAATGAAACAGTAGAACAATTAGAAAAAGATTTTCTGATGATAGGAGTTAACTTTGATGTTCCAAAACCAGTTTTAAGTTATTCTTCACTTTTTAATTTTACTANNCATTTAGTTGACGCTCTCCAAGAAAAAGATTCTCAGAAGATATTAAATCTACTTTATCGTATTGATTTATCTGAAGAAGTTGTAAAAAATGAAATGAAGCAAACAGATCTTTCTTTTACCGAAATGATTTCTGAAATGATTGTTAAAAGAGAATTGAAAAAAGTAATTATGTATTATTATTACTCAAATCTTGAAAATCAATAGTATTTTACCACCTATATTAATAAAAATAGATAATTTTGCGTTCAACTTTACTTACTAGTTATGGATAAGTTTTCCTTTTTAGGATCAATACATTCAGGAATGATTGAAAAGATGTATGATAGATATCTACACGATCCTAATAGTTTAGAAGAAGAGTGGGTCAGATTCTTTCAAGGTTTTGACTTTGCTAAAGAGGTATACTCTGAAGAGGATATACCTCAGATATTTCAGAAAGAATTTAAGGTTATAAACTTAATAGATGCATACAGAAAAAGCGGACATTTATTTACCAAAACAAATCCCGTAAGAGAGAGAAGNCAATATTCTCCAACTTTAGATATTCAGAATTTCGGATTAGAAGAATCTGATATGGAAGTNGAATTTCAGGCTGGAGAACAAGTAGGAATTGGACCTTCAAAACTTTCAGATATTATCGCTCATTTAGAGAAAGTATATTGTCAATCTATTGGCGTGGAATACATGTATATCCGAGATCCAAAAGAAATAGATTGGATTAAAAACAGATTACATAAAAATGCTAACACNCCAAATTTTGATACACAGCAAAAAAAACATATTCTACATAAATTAAATCAGGCAGTTGCTTTTGAAAATTTCTTACACAAGAAATTCGTGGGACAAAAACGATTTTCATTAGAAGGGGCAGAATCTTTAATTCCAGCATTGGACGCATTAGTAGAGCATAGTTCAGATCTAGGAGTAGAAGAGTTTGTAATGGGGATGGCTCACAGAGGGAGATTGAATGTACTTGCTAATATTTTTAATAAAACATACAAAGAAATTTTCTCAGAGTTTGAAGGAAAATTATATGAAGATGACTTTATTTCAGGAGATGTAAAATACCATCTAGGATTTACTTCAGTTCAGAAGTGTAATAATGGAAATGATGTAAAGCTAAGTTTGTCTCCAAATCCATCTCATTTGGAGGCGGTTGATCCTGTNGTAGAAGGAATAACAAGAGCAAAGTTAGATAGCCAGTACAATGGTGATTCTAAAAAAATATTGCCAATTTTATTACATGGTGATGCGGCACTTGCAGGACANGGTGTGGTATATGAAGTAATACAAATGGCACAATTAGATGGATACAACACAGGAGGTACAATCCATATTACAGTTAATAATCAGGTTGGATTTACAACAAATTATTTGGACGGAAGGTCAAGTACTTATTGTACAGATGTTGCAAAAGTGACTTTATCTCCAGTATTTCATGTTAATGGTGATGATGTTGAAGCGGTTGTTCATGCATTAAAATTAGCAGTTGAATACCGACAAAAATATAATAAAGATGTATTTATCGATTTATTATGTTATCGTAAATATGGACACAATGAAGGAGATGAGCCAAGATTTACTCAACCCAAATTGTATGAGTTAATTTCTAAACATCCAAATCCTAGAGAGATTTATAAGCAAAAATTGATGAATGAAGGCGTAGTAGAAGCGGGTATCGCAAAAGAATTAGAGAAGGATTTCCAAGATCTATTACAAGATAGATTTGATGAAGCAAAGGAGATTAAGAAAGCGAAAATCACACGTTTCTTAAAAGAAGAGTGGAGTGATATAAAAAGAACTTTTGATGCTGATTTTGCAGGTTCATCATTAACAAATATTAATCAGAAAAAATTAAGGAAACTATCAAAATATTTATACAATATTCCAGAATCAGAAAAATTATTCAAGAAGACTAGGAAGTTACTTTCAGATAGAAAAAAGATGGTAGAGGAAACGGATAAGTTGGATTGGGCAATGGGAGAGTTATTGGCTTACGCTTCTCTTTTAGACGAAGGACATGATGTAAGGTTAAGTGGACAAGATGTGGAGAGAGGAACTTTTTCTCATAGACACGCAATTCTTAAAGTAGAACATTCGGAAGAGGAAGTATGTCCTTTAAATACGATAAGTGAAAATGCTAATTTTGAGGTCTATAATTCCTCACTTTCAGAATATGGAGTACTTGGTTTTGATTATGGTTACTCTATAACTTTGCCTAATACGCTTACTATCTGGGAGGCACAATTTGGGGATTTTAGTAATGGAGCTCAAATAATGTTGGATCAATTTATTTCTTGTGCGGAGGACAAATGGAAGGTGATGAGTGGATTAGTAATTTTATTGCCTCACGGATACGAAGGACAAGGAGCTGAACATTCTTCTGCTAGATTGGAAAGATATTTACAAATGTGCGCTAAGTATAATATGCAAATAGTGAATTGTACTACTCCCTCTAATTTTTATCATGTACTAAGAAGGCAACTGAAAAGAGAATATAGAAAACCTTTAGTTATATTTACTCCTAAAAGTTTATTGAGGCATCCAAAATGCGTCTCTTCAATTTCAGATTTGGCAGATGGAAAATTTGAAGGAATAATTGATGATAAAATTAATACTGAAAAAGTAAAGAAGTTAGTATTTTGTAGTGGAAAAATATATTACGAATTACTAGAAAGAAGAGAAGAAAAAAAATTAGAAGAAGTTGCATTAGTAAGATTAGAACAAATATTTCCATTAGATATTGAACGGATAAAGGAACTGATTAAAAAATATGATTCAAAAGAATTACTTTGGGTACAAGAAGAGCCAGAAAATATGGGAGCTTGGACATTTATTTTGTCTCAATTAAGGGACTTAGGCATAAATGTAATCTCCAGAAGCGCTTCAGCAGCAACTGCAAGTGGTTCTAGTAAAAGATCTGCNGCGCAGCAAAATGAAATAATTGATAAAGTTTTTAAATAAATTAAGACATGTTATTAGAAATGAGAGTCCCAAGTCCGGGAGANTCTATATCGGAAGTTGAAATTGCAGAATGGCTAGTTGAAGATGGTGATTATGTAGAAAAAGATCAATCTATTGCAGAGATAGATTCCGATAAAGCAACTTTGGAATTACCAGCTGAAGAAAGTGGGACCATCAAAATTGTTGTAGGTGATGGTGAAACAGTTGCTGTAGGAGATGTTGTATGTATTATTAATACTTCTGCAAAAGGAGAATCAATAATAAAAGACACTAAAGAGGAAGTTATTGAAACTACAAAATCAACTTTAAATTCAGAAACAAATTTAGGAGTTGAAAAAGCAACTCCATTAGCATCTGCTATGATTAGCGAGCATGATCTTTTGGTAAAGGAGTTAAAAGGAACAGGAGAGGCTGGTAAAATCACTAAGAGTGATGTGTTAGGGGCGATCCAAGAGAATTCTACTGATGGTCCAAGAGGAACTTCAAGAAAGAAAATGTCTTCTTTAAGAAGAAAGATTGCAAGGAGATTAGTTTCTGTTAAAAATGAAACAGCTATGCTNACTACTTTTAATGAAGTAGATATGACAGAAATATTTAAAATCAGAAAAGAATATAAAGAACAATTTAAAGAAAAATATGGAGTTAGTTTAGGATTCATGTCTTTCTTTACCAAGGCAGTTACTACTGCTTTAAATGAGTTTAAAGATGTAAACGCAATGATTGATGGGGATCAAGTAATTCACCATAATTATACAGATATCGGTATTGCGGTAAGTGCACCAAAAGGATTGATGGTTCCTGTGGTTAGAAATGCAGAATTGATGACNTTTCAAGAAATAGAAACAGATATTAAGNGTTTGGCAATNAAAGCTAGAGATGGTAAAATTACGATTCAAGAAATGTTAGGTGGNACATTTACCATTACAAATGGTGGAGTATTTGGATCTATGTTATCAACTCCAATTATTAACCCTCCTCAATCAGCAATTTTAGGAATGCATAATATTATAGACCGACCAATGGCGATTGATGGTAAAGTTATGATTAGACCAATGATGTATGTAGCTCTTTCCTATGACCATAGAATAATTGATGGTAGAGAATCAGTAGGGTTCTTGTGTAGAGTAAAAGAATATTTAGAAGATCCAACTACTTATTTACTAGAAGGAGAGATTAAAAAAACCTTAGGTATATAAATTTACTAGATAATAATATAACTATTCTTAATTGCTAGTATTATACTTCCCAAGTATCTCCTGAGTTTATAACTTCATCAATAGTCTTAAACTTAGAATTTTCTTTCTCGTGTTCTATTTGAGAAAGAACTCCACTGTCAAAAGTTTTTCTTTTAACACTTCGTATAATTCCTAATGCCGCAGGAAATTCNGGTGGNTGCATACGAGCTAACATAGCATGCAGANTAGGATCCTCTTCTTTAGCGTCATGAACTAAAACATCTTCTTCTTTNACTCCATTTTCACCAATAGTAACTANTTCTAATTTNAATCCATTAANAGTAATTCCTTTATTCATCTCTGATCCAAAAATCATTGGTTTACCATCTTCTAAAATAAGTTGAGCGTCTTTTTTAAAATCTTTCCCAGTAATATCATCAAAAGTTTTGTCATTAAAGATAACACAGTTCTGTAATATTTCAATTAACGATGTTCCTCTATGTTGTTCTGCCTTTATGAATATTGATTGCATTAACTTTGGATTAGTATCTACAACTCTTGCAAAGAAGGAAGATTGTGATCCTATTGCCAAGTCAGAAGTAGAAAATGGTTTGTCTGTAGTCCCATGCGGATTTGATTTTGTTTTTATTCCTTTCTGAGAAGTCGGAGAAAATTGACCTTTTGTAAGTCCATAAATCTCATTATTAAAAAGTAGAATATTAATATCGATATTTCTTCTAAGAGCATGAATAAAATGATTACCTCCAATTGCTAAAGCATCTCCATCTCCAGTAATTTGCCATACACTTAGATTTGGATTTGCTAATTTAATTCCAGTTGCAAAAGCCGGTGCTCTACCATGAATACTGTGAAATCCATAAGTATTCATGTAATATGGGAATCTTGAGGAGCATCCTATTCCAGAGATAAAAACAAAGTCTTCTTTTTTTCTTCCTAAATTTGGAAGAGCTTTTTGCATAGAATTTAATATGGCATAATCTCCACATCCTGGACACCATCTAATTTCTTGGTCGCTTTTAAAATCTTTCTTTGTTAAATCTTCCATATTTAATTATTTTAGTAATATTCTAAAATGACATTCTAATTCTATGGTTGTAAAAGGCAGACCTTGTAATTTATTATATTGTTCAAACATAATTCCTTGAAAATTCATCCTTAGATAATTAGCAAATTGTCCAGAGTTTAACTCACAGACTACAATTTTTTTATATCTATTTAGTAAGTCTAATGTATTTTTTGGAAGAGGTTGAATGTAGTTGAAGTGGGTTAAAGCAATACTTTCTCCTTCGTTAATTAGTTTTTCTACAGAAGAATATAAGGATCCAAAAGTCCCTCCCCATCCAATAACTAATAAATCAGCATTCTTTTTTCCATAAACTTTTTGTAATGGAATTTTTTCTGCTATTTTTTTAATTTTCTCTGATCTTATTGTGCACATTTTCTCATGATTTTCCGGATCATAAGAAACATTTCCAGTAATATCTTCTTTTTCTAATCCACCTATTCGATGCTCTAAACTTTTGGTTCCAGGAATGGCAAGTTTCCTGGAAAGTGTTTTNTTATCTCTTAGATACGGTTTATAGCTACCCCCCTCCTTCGCAACTAAAGGGTTTATATTTTCCATCTCTTTAACAGTCTTAATTCTCCAGGGTTCTGATCCATTTCCTAAATATCCATCTGAAAGTAAAATAACAGGAGTATTATGTTCTAAAGTAATCTTTGAAGCCATATATGACCAGTCAAAACAATTAGATGGAGTTGAGCAAGCAAGTACAACCGCTGGGCTTTCTCCATTCCTTCCATAAAGTGCTTGCATTAGATCTGATTGTTCTGTTTTTGTAGGGAGACCAGTAGAGGGGCCACCTCTTTGCACATCTACCACTACTAATGGTAATTCTGTCATTACAGATAAACCTAACGCTTCACCTTTCAGTGCAAAACCAGGTCCTGAAGTGGTTGTAATTCCAAGATTACCAGCAAAACTAGCTCCTATAGCTGAACAAATTCCAGATATTTCATCTTCAGCTTGAAATGTCTTTACTCCTAGATTTTTATATTTTGCTAGCTCATGAAGTATATCAGAAGCAGGAGTTATTGGATAGGATCCTAAAAACAGTTCTTTACCAGATTTTTCAGAAGCTGCAATAAATCCCCATGCAATTGCTTGATTACCCATAACATTTCNATATCTCCCTTTTTCTAGNTTTGCAGACNTTACTGTATATGATGAAGAAAAAGCTTCAATAGTATTTGCAAAATTATATCCANNATGAAGAACTTTAATATTCCCTTTTGCTATTTCTGATTTTTCTGAGAATTTTTTATTAATAAAATTCTCAGTAGNAGTCATTGGNCGATTAAACATCCAATAAACAATACCAAGAGCAAACATATTTTTTGATTGGCTAATACTTTTTGAACTTAACTTGCTATCTTTTAAAGACTCTCTTGTTAACTTACTTATTGGAGCTTCAATAACTTGAAATTCATCTAGTGAGTTATCAGATAGCGGTGAGTTATCATATCCTGCTTTTTCAAGATCTTTTTTTGTAAAAGAATCTACATTTACAATAATTATCCCACCTTTCTTAATAGATTTTTTATTTGATTTTAATGCAGCAGGATTCATAGCAACTAATACATCTGCAATATCTCCTGGCGTATTTATATGAATACTTCCAATATGTATCTGAAATCCAGATACTCCCGCAATAGTACCTTGAGGAGCTCTAATTTCTGCAGGATAGTCTGGAAAAGTAGCTAGGTCGTTTCCTAAGAGTGCTGATGTATTAGTAAACTGGTTTCCGCTAAACTGCATTCCATCTCCCGAATCCCCTGCAAACTTAATCACAACCTTTTCTAAGTCAATAGGTTCTGTATTTTCTTTCATTTTTATTTTGAGGAAATTTAGTGATTACAAAAGTACAAACCTTAATTATACTTATAAACTTATTTTTAATTTTTTTTTGAGTAATTTAGATTCATAATAAATTATTCTTACATGTAATTTCATAGGAAAAATTCTATATTTTTGTAATATAAAATAATAATTTAAAAATAATATAATGGCAATTAGAATTACTGATGATTGTATTAATTGTGAAGCATGCGAACCAGAATGCCCCAATACTGCAATTTATGCACCAGACGAAGCGTGGAAATTTTCTGATGGCACAACTCTAGATGATGATCAAGAAAGAGAAGATGGTGGGTTTTCAGATGAATTCTTTTATATAGCTACAGATAAATGTACTGAATGTAAAGGATTTAATGAAGAACCAGCATGTGCAGCTGTTTGTCCAGTAGATTGCTGTATTGATGATGAAGATCATGTTGAATCAGAAGAAGAATTATTATCTAAAAAAGATAAATTACACAGTTAATTTTTAGTTAGGAGTTATTTGACACGACTTCTTTTATCTTATCTCCTAATTTTTGTTTCAGAATTTCTTCTATACCTTGTTTTAATGTTATAGTTGCGGAAGGGCACCCATTACACGCTCCACTTAAATTTACAGAAACCACTCCATCCAAGTATGAATGTAAAGTTATCGCGCCGCCATCAGATTCAACTGCTGGGCGAATATATTCATCTAAAATATCAGCAATTTCTTTCTCATCTCCATTAAATTCTCTTTTTTCGTTTGTTACTTTTGAATCTTCCTGTATTTTTTCAATTATCTCTGACTTAATATTATCGGTGTGATTTATAATATCAATAGAGTTTAGGTAATCTGAAATATACAAACGGACTTGAAGTGCAATATCATCCCAATTAACATTCTCTGTTTTATTTATAGACACAAAGTTTGTACTTATAAAGACACTTTTTATAAAAGGAAGTTTAAATAATTCATTTGCAAGTGGGACATTTTTTGCTTGAGTCGCATCTAAAAATTCTAAGCTTTTATCTGCAAGTATTCTGTTCGAAACAAATTTCATTACCTCTGGATTTGGAGTCCTTTCTACATATATACTATAATTCATAACTTATTTTTTTATATTAGCAAAAATACTAACATATAATATTATGGAGGATAATTATATTATGTAATTTCACTGTCACATTAATGAGGATTAATTTCTTTTAATTGTATTTTTTCCTTAAAGAAGAATCGAGCACTTTTTTCAAAAGATTCAGTGTAGTTAGAAACATAAAAATGATGTTCAGTTAATTCTCTAGTATTTAGCAGATTATCTTCTTCAAGTTGTTTTGCAATGTACTTTGCAACAATATTAGCTGAATCAATTACAGTTACTTTTCCGTTATAATAATCTTTAATTTCCTGATGAATTAAAGGGTAATGTGTACAAGCAAGTATCAAATGATCAATATCAGCTAATTTTTTATTGGATAAATAATTAGCAATTACTGTATGGCTAATATCCTCATTGATGAATCCTTCCTCAATCATTGGGGCAAGTAGTGGAGTAGCTAAAGAAGATACTTTTGAGCTATTGCATAATTTTATTATTTTACGCTCATATACATTTGATTGAATTGTTGCTTTTGTTCCAATAACGCCAATATCATAATCAGCACACACTTTTACTACTTCTTTAATAACAGGATCAATTACATTAAATACAGATATATTCTTAGCTTCTTTTTTTACAACATCAAAAGCAACAGAAGAAGAAGAATTACATGCAATAACGATTGCCTTGCAATTTTGACTCACAAGAAACTTACTAATTTTTGTACTAAACTTTACTATTGATTCTTCAGATTTTTCACCATAAGGCAGATGTTTTGTGTCTCCAAAATAAATAATTGATTCGTTTGGCATTTGCTTTTTTAGAGCATGAGCAACCGTTAAGCCACCAATCCCAGAATCAAATATGCCAATTGGAGAATTTTTCATGATTTAAAGGTATAAAAAAAGCATCTTATTAAGATGCTTTCTAAGATTTATATTTAAGAATAGATTATATTTTTAATGCCAATTTTACTTTCTCTAGAATGTCTTCACTATCTTTTGAGTAAAGTATAAAACCTGAACTACTATCTAATATATATGTATATTTTCCTTTTTCNGCAACTACGTCAATAGCATTTTGAGCTTTTTCNAANATAGGNTNTAGTAACTCTTGTTCTTTTTCTTGTAAAGAAGCTTGTGCAGATTGTTGGAACGTGGTTAATCTTTGTTCTAATCCTTGAATTTCAGCTATCTTATCTTGTTTTGTAAGGTCATCATAACTTCCTTCATTATTTTGGTAGTTTTCTACCATTGATTGATATTCAGTTTGCATGGAAATTAACTGGCTTTCTAATCCTTTTGCGTAATCTTGTAATGATGTTTCTGCAGTTGTTCTTTCTGGCATTAATGAAAGTAACTCTTGAGAGTTAATGTGTCCAAATTTTTGCGCAGAAGAACCTAAAGTTAATAGTCCGAATATTGCTAATAGTGCTAATTTTTTCATTTTATTTTTCATTTAATTATTTTAGTTTCTGTTTAGTATCCCATCAATTCTAATACCTTATCCGACTTATCTAAATCTGGATTTGAATACAACATGATTAAATCACTTGAAGCGTCAAAAATAATAGAATATTTATTACTGGCCGCTAATTGTTGTACCGCATCAAAAATACGATCTTGTATTGGTTTTATTAAATCTTGTCTTTTCTTGTAAAGATCTCCATTATTCCCAAAATATTTCTGTTGCAATGATTGAACAGATTTNTCTTTNTCNATNATAGCTTCTTCTCTTTTAGTTTTCATTTCAGANGTAAGTAATACTTGCTCAGATTGGTAGTCTCTGTACATTTGCTCTACNTCTTCATAAGCTNATTCAATTTCAGATTGCCATTCTTTAGAAAAATCATCAATTTTTTCTTCGGCTTGTGCAAATTCTGTCATTTTTGAAAGAATATAATCTGAGTCGACATAAGCAAATTTTTGTGAGTAAGTACTTATTGAAGTTGTCAGAGTGACAATAAGTAAGAATAGTGTTTTTGTTGTTTTCATAATTATTTATTTTAAAAAGTTTGTCCTATAGAAAAATGNAACTGTCCGATATTTGCATCTGGATTTCCAGGAATTTCATCTAATCCCCAACCATAATCAAGTCCCATAAGCCCCATCATTGGTATNGTAATTCTNACCCCGANACCAACAGATCTTTTAACTGAAAATGGATTGAAGTAATCAAAATTATCCCAAGCATTACCAGCCTCTAAAAATCCTAAAGCGTATACAGTTGAAGCCGGATTAAGACTAATTGCNTATCTTAATTCTGCTGAATATCTGTTAAAGATAGTTCCTCCTGTTTGAGGAGAAACAGAATTGTTAGAATAACCTCTTAACGAAATTAATTCTCTCCCATCAAACTGATATCCCATTCCACTCATCCCATCTCCACCTAGATAGAATCTTCCAAAAGGAGCAGCTCCAACTCCTTTGTTATACATTCCTAAATACCCCATCTCCATACGAGTTGCAAGAACTAATTTGTCTGTAAAAGCAGAATACCATTTGGATTTAAAATTCCATTTGTAATACTCAATAAATTTGTACTTCTCTTGATCAGTTTGATTTGAATAATCATCAATACCATCAAATAAGGAATAAGGAGGAGTAAGTTTTAGATCTAAACTAAATTGAGAGCCGCTTCTTGCATAGATTGGTTGATCAACAGAATTTCTTCCAAAATTNGCATTAAAGTTAAGATCATTTGCTGTTCCATCAGTAAAACTAAAAAATGATTGAGAATTTTCCAGATGATATTGTTGAAATCCTAGTGAATTACTATANGTAAAAAAGTCGTCAGGAACTTGNAATCTTTTACCTAAACCAATGGTAACTCCTGTAATCTGCGTTCTTTCTCTTTCGACTCCGTCTAGTCCGTTTGAAAACACATTTTTATATAAAGACACACTTAATGAAGTTGGTTTTTTACCTCCTAGCCATGGCTCCATAAACGCAATCCTATAGTTTTGGTAGTACACTCCATTTGAGGATGCAGAAATCATAAACTGTTGACCATCTCCAGAAGGTAATGGATCCCATAATTGTGGATTGAAGATATTTTTGGTAGAAAAGTTGTTGAATTGAAATGATAGAGTACCAATAACCCTACCTCCTCCCCATCCTCCTTGTAGATTTAATTGGTCTGAAGATTTTTCTTCAACATTATAAGTAATATTTACGGTATTTTTTACTTGATCNGGATCGATATCAATGTTCCCTAAAGTTTCTGGATTAAAATAATTTAATGCAGCTAATTCTCTTTGNGTTCTGATGATGTCTGATCGTCTAAATAAATCTCCAGGTTTAGTACGGATTTCTCTCATTATTACATGATCGTTTGTTTTAGTATTTCCGTTTACAGTTACTTTGTTTATTCTGGCTTGTTGTCCTTCTCTGATTCTGATTTCTAAATCAATTTCATTATTTTCGGTAGCTACTTCTACAGGCGTAGCGTTAAAAAACAAATAACCATCGTCTAAATATAATGAACTAATATCGTTACCAGTTGCACTTCCGTAGATTCTACTATCTAATACAGTTTTGTCAAAAATATCNCCACTTTCAATAGATAGGATTCTAGAAAGTTCTTCATTGGTATAAATAGTATTTCCAACAAATGAGATGTTTCGGAATTTATAAGGTTCTCCTTCATAAATCCNTACTTCAATAGTTAAAGTATTATCAGGATTTAGGTAATTTGTATCTTGTAGAATACGAGCGTCTCTGTATCCTNTCTGGTTGTATTTTTCAATTATTGCATTTAAATCAGATTCAAGATTGTCCTCATTAAATTTTGAGACTTTAAAGAATCTCCACCATTTTTTTTCTTTTGTTTCTTTCATCTTTTTTCTTATAATAAGGTCAGATAGAGCATAAGTCATATCCGCTTTGTTAAAGAAATTTTTCTTCTTATTTTTTCTTAAATTTCTGCCATGAATAATTATTTCACGGATTTTTACTCTTTCTCCCTTATCAATATTAAAAGTTATAATAGAGGAGTTTATAGCTTGTTTATCTTCTAATATTTGATAATCTACTTTTATGTTGTTGTATCCCTTATCTTTAAAATACAATTCAATTGTATAGATTGAATTATTTATNAAATTCTCTGATAGAACCTTGCCTCTCATCAATTTGAGTTGTTCTTTAAGTTCTGTAATATCGTGTTTCTTTATTTTCCCTTTAAAATTAAATTTTGCAAGTTTTGAGTGTTCTTTTAATGAAATATTTAAGAATATATTTTCCTCTTCAATTTTAATTATATCAATTGAAATATCAGAAAACAAACCTTGTTTCCAAAGTTTCTTTATTGCTAAAGAAATATCTTCTCCAGGAATTAGAATTTTTTCTCCTAGTTTTAATCCGCTAATACTAATTAGNGTGTTTTCATCCAAATATTTGATTCCAGTTACGCTAATTGCCGAGAGCGTATACTCAGTTGGAGATGAATAATCGGTAATATCTGTTTGAGAGAAAGTAAGAGTATTTCCTATAAAAATTATGATTAAAAATGCTNTTAATTTCTTCAATTTTTTTCTTTTATTTGTTCTGATATTTTTCCAAATCTCCTTTCTCTTTGTTGGAATTTATGTATTGCTTCAAATAGGTCTTCTCTTCTGAATTCTGGCCATAGAATATCCGTAAAATACAATTCTGAATAAGCTATTTGCCATAATAAAAAGTTGCTTATCCTTTGTTCTCCGCTAGTTCTGATTAATAATTCAGGGTTAGGAACGCCTTTTGTAGTTAGATATTGTGAAAATAGCTCTTCATTTATATTTTTCTCTGACACCTTATTTTTTACAATTTGTTTAATTGCATTAATTATTTCCCATCTACTACTATAACTAAGTGCTAAAATAAGGGTAGTTCCGCTTCCATGTTTTGTTTTCTCTATTGCTTCTTTCAACTCTGATTGACATTTTTTAGGAAGTTCTTCAATATTTCCAATTGCTTCTAATCGAATGTTGTTATCTAAAAGAGTTTTTGTTTCTTTATTAATTGTAGAAACTAATAAGCTCATTAGAGCATTTACTTCCCTCTTTGGTCTGTTCCAATTTTCTGTAGAAAAAGCATAAAGAGTAATNTATTTAAGTCCAATTTCNGCGGCTCCCTCTACTGTATCACGAACTGCTTTTACACCACTTTGATGTCCAAAAACTCTGAATTTGCCTTTGCTTTTTGCCCATCTACCGTTTCCATCCATGGTAATAGCTACATGCTGTGGTAGCTTATCTGTATCAATTTCATCTTTATACATTAAAGGAATTAGTAGTTGCAACCTTTTGTGTTTCCTTGAAGCCTGAAAGAAAGCGTAATTCCAGAAAAAGAATACCAATCATTATTAGTTTCATCTCCTCTTGCAATTCCAGCAGATTGAGGACCGTCTAGACTTCTGTCTGAGAGTTCAATTGTTAAATTGTCAAATTCTGTAGGAATTCCTGCATACGTCATACTTACATCATCTAGATAATCAGTAGACGTTTTTCTCAGGCCGTATTCCAAAATAATATTAAAATTCTCTGAAACACCAATTTTCACTCCACCTCCAAATGGCATAGAAAGTTGAGTAAGAGCGTATTTCTTTCTATTAGNGAAGGTAGTTGTGCCCTGACCTTCTGTTCCCAGTTTTTGCAAATCGTACCATTGACCGTCTAAAGCTTCTGCCTTAGGATTATGATTATAAATAGCAGCACCTATGAAAACAAATGGACTCCAACTATAAAGTGAGTTACCTGTTTCATATGGGAGAAAANTAAATTCTAATTGACCAGAAAGTTCAATAATTTCTGATTTAAAATGTAAGTTTCTATTTTTCTTTATTGGATCAGAACTATTAGCATCATCTGCATAAATATTTGTGTAAAGTGCAGCTGATTTAAAAGAAAACCTTCTGTCAAAATTTACCCGATAGGTAAGACCACCAGCCACATGGAGGTTGTTAAAATGAGTGCTATTCATATCTCCTATATAGTATCCTGTTCCACCTAAAACACCAAATTCCTTATTTGGTTCATACTGAGCAAAAATATTTATAGAAGATGATATGATAAAGATAATAGATAAAAGGATCTTATTAAATCTAGTAAAAATATTCTTTGTATTTGTATTTTTCATAATTTTAAAAATATTATCAGCAAATATACTTAAAATGAAGTTTTTTTTACTCCAAAAACTAATTCCTTTTATCTGAACCCCACATTAACTTATTTCTGATGGTAGAAATAAAAGAGCTATCCTTAGGTTCTATTAGATTTATTTCAAAGTCTGCTTTCTTTATTGTTAACTCTATAGATGAATCAAACGCTCTAGATCGAGAGTCTAAAGAAACTAGTGCAAGTTGATCTCTATCTTCAACTTTTAAGCGGATAGAGCTTTTCTCATTTATAATGATAGGACGAACATTTAAATTATGTGGAGCAATAGGAGCTATAATTATATTTTCTGTTCCTGGTAGAATAATAGGACCTCCGCAGCTTAGTGAGTATCCTGTACTACCAGTAGGAGTAGAAATTAACAAACCATCTGCCCAATAAGAGTTAAGGAATTCATCATCAATAAAAGCATCAATCCTTATCATGGAAGAAGTATCTTTTTTTACGATAGCAACTTCATTTAGTGCAAAGTTGGTAGTCCCAAACAGATTGTTTTCCGTTTCTAATTGAAGTACCGTTCTGTTTCTTATTTTGTATTCTCCTTTTAATACATTATCAACGGAAACATCAATTTGATCGGTAGAAATACTAGATATAAACCCTAATCTCCCTGTATTAATTCCTAAAATAGGGATGTTACTTTCTCTAACATATGTAACAGCTTTTAGTAAAGTTCCGTCTCCACCAATTGAAAAAAGAAAATCAATATTTTCGTCAGATGTAATTCTTTCAAAAGTTTTTGTTTCCTCAGAAAAATCAATAGAATCTTGCAGAAAATCATGAAATTTATGATGTATAATTAACTCTACATTTTCTGATTCTAATTTAGTGATAAGATGATTGATGTACTTTATATAAGAGGAAGGAAATTCGTTTCCGAAAAGTGCTATTTTCATTTTAATCAGGGATTAAATTATTTTACAAAGATATATAAAAAACTGAGGGAGTCTTACGGATTTAAGAATCTCATTAATTGCTCGTATCTTTCCAAGAAATCAACGTCTTCATTATCTTCTTTGTAAGACGCAACAATATTATATTCATATCTTTCTAAATCTTTAATTATAGGCGTAATTTCGGTTTTATTTATTTTTATAGTGAGTTCCATTTTGGTGCTTTCTGGTGTAGAAGTAACATAAGTACTCAAAATTTTAGCATCATTATTTTCAATAATATTTGATATTTCAGTTAGAGAATAGTCGTTATGATTCATTTGTAAAACAATGACTCCACCTACAGATTGTATGGCAGCAGAGTTTGCTATAGTATATAGTAATTTTCGGTTAGTGATAACTCCCTTGTATTGTTTGTTTTCATCCAGAACAGGAACTACAGAAAGGTTGTTTTTTTCTAAAACCTCAATAATATCAAATAAATGTTGGTTGTAAATTACATGAGGAGAGGCTAAATTTGGCAAATGCTCTTCAATATATTCATCCGATGAGTTCCAATTATTTATCTCTTTATCGGAAACTACTCCTAGATAAAAATCATTCTTTACCACCGCCAAATGGTTGACTCTATAGAGATTCATAAGCTCTAAAGCTCTGTTCCCATCATCATCCGGAAGTAGAGAAATAATTGAAGAAGAAATAAGTTTTACTGCTTTCATAGGGCAAACTTACAATTTTTATACTTTTGCTTGTAAGATAGATGACAAAATTAAGTGTAAATATAAATAAGATAGCTACTATCAGAAATGCTAGAGGAGGAGAAAGTCCGAATGTGGTGGAAGCGGCTATTAATTGCCAAAAGTTTGGAGCAGATGGAGTTACTATTCACCCTAGGCCAGATGAAAGACATATTACAAGAAAGGATGTTTACGATATTAAACCAATTATAAGTACTGAGTTTAATATAGAGGGATATCCATCAGAAGATTTTATTAAAATGGTGTTGGAAATAAATCCTGAGCAAGTTACATTAGTTCCTGACGGACCAGATGTTATTACTTCTTGTGCTGGTTGGGATACTATAAAGTTTCAAAGTTATTTGAAAGAAATAATATCTATCTTTAAAGAAAAAGGAATCAGAACTTCCATTTTTGTAGATCCGGAACTAGAAATGATTGAAGGCGCTAATCTATGCGATACTGACAGGGTAGAACTTTACACAGAAGATTATGCAACAAATTATCTTTCTAACAAAGAAAAGGCAATTGCTCCATATATAGAAGTTGCAAAAAAGGCAACCCAATTAGGATTAGGAATAAATGCAGGACACGATTTGAGTTTAGAGAATTTGGAGTTTTTTGCTAGAGAAATTCCAAATTTAGAGGAAGTTTCTATTGGTCATGCACTTATTAGTGAAGCCCTTTATTTAGGATTGGAAAACGCAATACAAATGTATAAACGACTCTTATAGATGAAACTTTATTCAAAAATATATGGAGATAAAGCGCAGGATTTAATAATTATTCATGGATTGTTTGGTATGAGCGATAATTGGAATTCCCTTGGGAAACAGTTTTCAAAATATTGTAGAGTGCATCTGCTAGATTTAAGAAATCATGGAAGATCTCCTCATTCTGATGATTTTAATTATGAGGTGATGTGCGGAGATGTATTAGAATATATGGAGGATAATAATATAGAAAAACCAATTATCTTAGGTCATTCTTTAGGGGGGAAGGTGGCCATGAAATTTGCATTTTTATATCCTGATAAAATAGAAAAATTAATAGTTGCTGATATGGCTCCAAGAAGGTATGGTACTGATTTTCATCAAAATTTATTAAGCACACTTTACAGATTACCTTTAGAAAATTTTGAAAAAAGAGAGGAGATTGACAAATTACTTGCTTCCACTTATGAGGATAAAGGAATGCGCTTGTTTCTTTTGAAAAATTTATATAGAAACGAAAACAAAGAATTTGCTTGGCGTTTTAATATTGAAGTACTTTTGGAGAAAGTAAATAACATACAGGAGGCAGATTTTGTAAAAGGTGTTTGTGATGTTCCAACTCATTTTATAAGAGGAGAAAATTCCAATTATATAACAACTGAAGACGAACTAATTATAAACAAACACTTTTTAGATTTTAGTATTGCAACAATTGAGGAAGCGGGACATTGGTTACATGCTGAGCAGTCTGAAATATTTTATAATGAGGTTATGGGATTTTGTTTGTTATAAATCAACCAAGAAATTTAGTAAAATCAGTTACGGTAGTGTAGAGAGGTAATTTAGGTTGATACCTACTCAGTTGGTTTAGATACTTTATAGTTAGCTTCTTGTAAACCACCATGTCGATTCCACTTGATTTTCTTAACATTTTCAACTTCAGAGTGTTTAACACAGTATGTATTAACAGATTCTTTGTTTTTCAAGTGGAAAATTTCTTTATAATTCTCTTTTTCATACTTATGATGAGTAAGTTTTGTGTCTATTATATTACCACTAAAAAGAAAAAATGATATACTAAAAATAGTTTCTAACATACCACGAAGATAATAAATTAAATTGATTAAAATGATGAGTAGTATGGTGAATAATAAGAAATTTAATTTTTTCACTTTCCATTTTACCATATATAGGATGATCTATTTCCCCTTTAAGATCAATAAGGTTATTAAGTTTTTGAATTAGTACATCTTTTTCATAATCTCACTCTAAATTTTCATCTCCCCCCATTTTCCAATAGTTTCTTTTTTAAGAAAATTTAGTTTTTCAATCAGTTTTTCAATACTTAATAATGATTTATCACTCATCTTATCTTTCTTGTAAATACTAGAATCTTATAACCTGACCTTCTTTCGACAAATTAAATCCTTTTTCAAAAACTTCTTTTTGGGCAGAGCTTTCTTCAATTAATAATGGGTTGGTGTGGTTAAAATGAATGAAATGTATTTTTTGTTTATCAGCATCCGAAAGAGAAGAAAACAATTCCATACTTTCCTCTACAAATG
This sequence comes from Flavobacteriales bacterium, assembly GCA_002710495.1. Classification (GTDB taxonomy): domain Bacteria; phylum Bacteroidota; class Bacteroidia; order Flavobacteriales; family BACL11. The sequence goes on along the minus strand of PAKE01000036.1, from coordinate 13,032 downwards.
GATGAGGTATTTCACTCATATCTCTTTTTAGTTCTCCGTTTTTATAAAAGGTGGCATCCAAAAAGGCATAATCTACTTTTTGTATTAGTTGTACAATGTCAGTTTCCCACCTTTCCCATTTGTCAATATCCGGAATAAAAATTAAGATTTTGTTATTTATTATAACTTCATAACCAACTGTTTCCGAAAATTCATCTCTATGAGGAACTAAAAATGGAGTTACTTTAATATTCTTATTCAACTGAAAAGTTGAGTCTGATTTTAGTTTTCTCAAACTAATATTTTCTAATTCCACCAATTGACTCCAAGGCCCATTCTCTTGCAAGAAAGTTGTCATTTTTGGCATAGCAAAAGCAGGAATTCCATTTGTTCCCATTACTTCTCTACCGAAATGCATCAATCCTGTATAATGGCCCATATGAGCATGAGTTAGTAGTACTCCATCAATTTTTTCTGTTCCCGTTTTATTTTTCAATAATTGCAATTGCTTTTTAATATTAGGAGTAGCGTCTATAATCCATTGCTCATTTGTAGTTGGATCTACAATTGCTAGGCAAGAGGTAGTCTTTTGTAATGCAGAATTATTCCAAGCTGCTGCACAGCATTCTTTCTTACAATTCATCTGAGGATATCCTGCATCCTGAGCTACTCCCAAAACCATAACATATGGAGTTTGTGGAATTTCTTCCTCTACAGAATTTTTTTCAGATATTGGAGCTTCTTCCTTTTGAGAATTACAGGAAAAAAGACATACAACACTGATTAATAGTATATTTTTCATTTGATAATTTTTTCAAAACAATAATACTCATTTTTGTTGGGTTTCAAATTGATGGACCCTAATTCTCTATAACCTAATCTTCTATAAAACTCCATAGCTTTTGGGTTACCACTATAAGTATCCAATCGAATAGATATCAATCCTTTTTCTATTACCATATTTTCAGCAAAAATCATTAATTTTTTACCAATCTTTTTCTTCCAGAATTCTTCTTTTACTGCCAATCGGTGCACTACCAAAAAAGAATTAGATGTATCTTCCCAATTTATATCTAAATAAGTTTTATGCTGATCTTTATCTATATTTACTCCACCTATAATGACATTATTTTCAATAGCCACAAAATAAGTTTGAGCAATCAAATCTTCCATAATTATAACAGCATTCGGGTAAGTTTCATCCCATTGATCAATGTCGTTTGCAATCATCCCTTTCACACAAGATGTATACATCAACATGATATTATCCAAATCTGTTTTATTTGCTTTTCTGATTATCATTGTATAAGTAAATTACAACCCCTTACGTCTGAGTTGTCAAACCTTCCAAGTACCGAAAATGAACCATCATCAAAAGTTTTCCCTAAATCTTGCGTAGCAATAAAAGGGCAGGAATAGATATTTGACAAATCTATTATATTTATTCCTCCAGTTTTATCATTCCCAATAATAGTGAGAGGATCATTAACATCTCTAATAAGAATTTTTTTCCATGAGGGAGATTTAAAAATATTATCTCCTTCGGAATAGCTTTGCGAAAGTAATTCCGTCATTCCATATTCCGAATGTATTTTTTTTAATGAGAAAGCATTCTTAAGAATTTTATGTAATTCTTCTTTTATCATTTCTTTTCGCACCCCTTTTGTGCCTCCAGTTTCCATTATTATTGTCTGTTTTAAATTTTGAGGAAATTGATTCGCTAAATCTAGTAACGCATAACTTACCCCAATTAGAATTGTTTTCTGTCCTGTTTTTTCTAATTCTTCCAAAGTTGATGAAATCCCCTTGTAATTATTCATATAAAAACCACTTTTAGGGTGCTGAGAATTTTTGATAAAGTCATCCACCATATATATTAAGGAAGAACCTTCTCTCTCTCTGTAATTTGGCAACAGAGATAAAATACAATATTCAGATATGTTTCCATAAAATTCATCAAAAGATTTTCGGAAAGATTTTTTATAAATTTCTAAATCAGAGATCAGATGCTTACTTTGGTTTCCTGTAGTTCCGCTACTCAGAAATATTTGCTCTGTTTTTTGCCCCGTACAGATTATTTGCTCTGTTTTAAAAAACTCAATTGGCAAAAAAGGAATTTCATTTATATTTTTCGGACTCTTCGCTTTTAAAATGATTTTTGCATAGGCACTGTAAATAGGATTTTTTTCCATCTGAAAATCAAATAGACTCATACAGATTTCACTAAAATCTTCTATTGAGTTTATATTAAATATTTTTTCTGATAAGCTATTCATTTCTAATCAAAGTGTTTTGATGTTCAAAAGTAGTATATTTGCTTTTAAAACACCTTAAATGAAGAATATTTATCATCACTTCTTATTGCCTCTTTCATTATCTTTTATCATATTTTCATGTAATAATAAAGAGAATTCTGAAACCATTCAGAAAACACTACCTCTTCCAGAAGAACTATCATATAAACTTGATATGACTGCAGAAAATACAGCAGTTAATTGGATTGGATATAAAACTAATGAAAAAATAGCAGTATCAGGATCGTTTCGTGAGTTTAGTACTGATAGAGAAAATAAATCATTTAATTCAATTGATGATTTAGTAGATGGTCTAAATTTTTCTATTAGTTCTTTAAGCTCTTCATCAGGTGACCCTATTAGAGATCTGAATCTGAGGGACTATTTTTTTAAGTATCTTACTGATAATTTTAAAATTGAAGGAACTCTTGGAAGACCTATCAATGATTCTATAGATGTATTTTTTAATATTATTGGTGAAGATAAAACAGTTCGATTTGCATATTCAACCTATCTTACGACTTCTAAGTATTCCAATAAGATTATTCATATTAAAGGTAAACTAGATTTAGTAAATCAATTTAATGGGGAAGCATTTAATAGTATTCATAAACAATGTTTTGATTTACACAAAGGATCTGATGGAATCTCAAAGACCTGGGAAGAAGTAGATATTGATATTAAGGTATTAATTATTAACGAAACTAATCCTAAATTTCATCAATAAATTATTTATATTCAGATACACCTTATACTGTTTGAATTTTTCATTACTAAGGTATAATAATATATCCCTAAAAAGCAAACATTAAAATTTACATTCAACATTTAAAAACACTGATCTATCCTCCATGGAGTTGCCTGAATCTGATAAAGTTTCATCTTCCCATGATCTAACGTTAAGTGCAATTTTAATTCCTTTAGTAATTTGTTTTTCTATACCAAATATTTGTGCACTCCCATCTCCTGATTGTATAGTGTTTTCATTACTGGTAGAGATCATATCTCTTCTTAGAAACATTGTATACCCTGCTAAATTAATAGAACCATATAAAGATAATATCTCACGATTCATTGAATTTGTAATATGATCTTCATTTTGCATTATATTTCTTTCAAGACCTACATTATAATTAGAACCTGTGTAATTTATTGCGCCTGATGTAATAGTTTGAGTTTCTAGTGTGTCGTTTGCAGTTGGTAAATTATCTCTAAATAGTCTACATGAGAGATCATCTGTTATCTTTACTGTTAATCCAGCTCCGCTCCTAAAAACACCATCTGAAGTTTGAGACTTCTTATATCCTTCTCCATTAATGAGTTGAGCATCTACAATTATTTTTTCTGTTACCTTATATGTTCCGCTAATTCCAGCATCTGCAGAGCTTGCCCATTTATATTGGTCAAGAGCACTTTTTTCTACATATCTTTTCCCCCAACTCTTTTCCATAAATTTAAAGTTTTTCGTGCCTATCATTCCAAAATTTAGGGACATGTTTTCCGAAGCTTTCCAGTTTACAGATGCAATTTTCAGAAAAGCTGTGTAGGCTGACCCTCCGGAATTACTTCCCACATCAAAAGTTATTTTAGCAGAAAACTTGTCGTCAAACTTATAACTATATCCAAGATATGACCTTTTAATTTCAAATTCTTTAAAGTCACTTTCCGTGTCCGCATTATAGTTTGCAAATATTTTTACTGATGGTGTTCCTTGTCCGAAGGATTGTGTTGTAATAAACAATAGGCCGCATAATAACAAAGTGGTTTTTTTCATTTTTTTATTTAATTTTTCTATTGTTAAAGATTAATTCCTAGTTTTCCGAAGAAGTCAACGAATGCTTTAGAGAATTGTTGTGGCATTTCTGTCATCATTATTTCTACAGTTAAATTTTCATTCACTCCAATTGCTATAGCAATAGAAATAATTAATCCAATAAGAGCAAACGACATATCTTTAACTCCTAATTTTATTGAACGAAAAATACTGCTTCCCCCTGTTTTCATGATAGCCATTCCTAGCTCTCTTCCAGCTAATAATCCAATAAACACCCATGTAGTGCTCATTGGAACTTTAGAATGCAGTTTGAAATAGAAGAGAATAATGCAATATATAAAATCAATTAGTGTTGCAAACCTCACGTCTGTTACTACAGATTTTTCTGTTACTATTTTTTGAATCCTTCCTCCTTTAAAGTATAGTAGTAGTCCTAATCCAATTACTATAATAGATAAAAATGCAGCGAATGACCCTCCATCCAAACTTCTATTTAGATATACTGCGATATTTGCCGCATCTTGACTTAGCCATACTGCCCAAAGTGTTCCAGAGGTTAACCATTGAGCAATTGTCCATCCAAAATGAGCTTTACCCGTAAAATATTTTTTTGATAGTCTTGCAACAAGAGTAAAAAAGACCAATCCTAATATGAATGCCAAGACATATCCACTCATACTTTTTGCAAGCACTTTCCCTACAGCTGCTGGGCCAACCGCAAAAGAAGTAAGAAGTATAAAAGTTGTTGAAACGGGCATTCTTAGTCTTGTAAGAATTAGCAAGAATATCGGAGCTGCAATTTGCAGAAAATGAAACCACCTTGGGGATTTTTCAAATCCTTTTGCAGATAAGCGAGCATGACTTACATCTCGATCAATTATTCCGTCAGGATATAATTTAAAAACCAGATCATCAAAACTAATTACCCCTTCTTGATTAGTTGTTAGATTTTTAAAAAAAACTGTATCGTATTCATAATATGTAGATAATTCATCTTTTACAGTAATATTATAGATATTACATAGTTCCTTTTCCTTATTTAAAAAGAAACAATTTCCATAATCAGGATTTAAATAATCTTTATCGTAATTTGTAGATCCGTCTATTCCAATATCTTTTATATTCCATTCAATATAATTATCATCTTTTTTTGAAATACGGATAGATAAATTATCAAACACTTCTTCTTCGAACTTTTCTTGATCTTCTTTTGATTCTAGTTTTGGAGAGAATATAGTGAGTCCATTTTCATCGACGGTTAGCCAACTATAAGACATAGTCATTATAAAGATACCTCCAATAAAAATCCATAGAATCCACCATTTTTTATCTTGATTTGAGGCGATAAAAGTTCCTAATGTTTGAATACTATCGTTTGCAATTGCAGCATAAGCAGCAAACAAAAACCCTGCCCACATAGCATATTGTGGATAGGGACTTAAAAACATTGCAGCAATAAAGGAGATACATATAAATGTTAAAAAGGAGTGTTCGCTTTTTGGTAGCCATACTACCTCAGGATACCCAAAAGAACGGAAAATTTTTTTCATGTAAATTTATTTTATATTATTGAAGCAATAATAAGAGTAATCTATTTTATGAATGTTTTCAAATTGTTAACTTATGGATAATAGATTGTTAAGAGAGATGAGATTTAATATTTTATCATCAGAGAATATAATAGGAGTTACAATACTATGTGACGCATAATATTGAACAACAGAATGTTATGTCTTTAGAGATTTAACTAAAGAGCAGCAACAAAAACAGTAATCATTAATACTAGATACACTACTGATGATAAATCTATTCTTTTAATTGTGTTTTCCATGATATTCTTAATTTTATTAATGCAAATATACGATGAGTATCCTTTTTTAACCTTAAGTTTAGATTACCTGTATGTTAACAAATTGTTAAGTATACTTCTAAGATACAAAATTAAATCTAAAATACGTAAGCACTTATTCTGTAATACTTAATTTTGTGTTATGAAATATAAATATAAAATATTATTAGTTGATGATGAAAAAGACATATTAGAATTTCTTTCCTATAATCTAAAAAAAGAAGGGTTTATAGTATTTACAGCAAATAATGGTACAAAGGGATTAGAGTTGTCTCAAGAACATAAACCCGATTTGATAATTCTTGATGTGATGATGCCTGAAATGGATGGAGTAACAGTATGTCAAAATATACGCGAAATAAAAGCTTTAAACGAAACACTCATTTTGTTTTTGACTGCTCGTTCAGAAGAATACTCTGAATTAGCAGGCTTTGCTGCAGGTGCTGATGATTATATAACAAAGCCTATAAAACCTAAATTGCTCATTAGTAGAATAAATGCGATTCTAAAAAGAACAAGATCAACAAAAGAAGATCATCAGATACAAATAGGAAATATTAATATTGATAAAGAAAAGCACATACTTACATACAATAATGAAGAACTGCATTTAGCAAGAAAAGAATTTCATTTATTATACTATTTAATGAGTATCCCTGGAAAGGTTTTTACACGCCAAGATATTATTGATAATATATGGAAGGATGCATTAGTTGGAGATAGAACCATAGATGTTCATATTAGAAAGATTAGAGAGAAGATAGGAAGTCATCATATAAAGACTATAAAGGGTGTAGGATATAAATTTGATATATAATGAAAATTAATACTCCAATTAGGATCGCTATTTTTCTAAGTATTGTAATTTTTGCTTTTGCAACTATTATTTTCTTTATATCAGATGATACTTTAAATATATTTTATAGTCTCTTTTTATTTTTTCTATCTACAATTGGATTAATTTATTATGTTGTAAAGACTTTTTTCCACGAAAAGATCAAAGTCATATATAAAAATATATATAAATTTAAAAACACGTCTAATATTCAAGATTTAGATATTGAAACGGTTGAAAAAGAAGTGAAAGAGTGGATGGATTTGAAAGAAGATGAATTAAGAAAAATGCAGAAAGATGAGAATTATAGACGAGAGTTTATAGGCAATGTTTCTCATGAACTTAAAACCCCCATTTTTAATATACAAGGATATATTCAAACTTTATTAGAAGGAGGAATAGATGATTCAGAGGTTAATTTAAAATATTTATCTAGAGCAAATAAGAGTGTAGATAGAATGATTAATATTGTCGAAGATTTGGAAGTAATATCAAAATTAGAAACAGATAAAGAAGAATTACTTATTAATAAGTTTGATATTAGTTTAGTTGCAAGTGAGGCAATAGATCAATTAGAAATGAAGGCAAATAAGTCTAATATCTCGCTGGTTTTTTCTAACGAATCTTCAACTGATTTTGTAATGGGAGATAGAAATAAAATTCAACAAGTTTTCATGAATTTAATTAGTAATTCTATTAAATACGGAAAAGATGGAGGTGAAACTAGAGTTCGTTTTTTTGATATGGAGGATAATATGATGATAGAAATAGCTGACGATGGAATAGGAATTGAAAAACATGCTCTTCCTAGATTATTTGAAAGATTTTACAGGGTTGATAAAAATCGTTCTAGAGATATAGGAGGTACTGGACTAGGATTAGCGATCGTTAAACATATTATTGAAGCTCATGATCAGACAATTAATGTGAGGTCAACCAAAGATATTGGTTCAACTTTCTCATTCATTCTAGAAAAAGAGAAATAATTCCCCAAAATTATCATTATTTTTTTTGAAGTAAAACCAGAATAATTTAAACTTTTATTTATTGCTTTATTTAAGTCAAACTCATTTTATTTTTGATAAAAACAATTTTTCCTTATTTATGAAATAATCCAAATCTGTTATCAGAAATGATCCCATCTATTTTATGTTTTTCTGCAATTTTTTTAGAGTTTTATTTTTCCAATAAACTGCAAATAAGATTTTAGGTATTTGAAAAAAGATACTAATACTCATTGGAAAGAATCTTGGATATTTAACATCGAACCCTTTTATTTTTACAAATTCTATTTCAGGGAATTCATCATTTTAATAAATGAAAACTTCTTCCGTTTGCAGAAATAATTACTTTAAAATTATGTTATAAAAGAGAATTTATTATAGGAATACATCTTGTCGCATGTCCTAATCCACAGTTCAGAGGAGCAACTAAAATTCTTTTTTTCGAATTCATCATCCAAAAATACATAAAACAATCTATTTTTGTAAAAAACAAGATTTGGGAAAAAATAAATTACGCAAGTTTTCAGAAATGGAAGAATTATCAAATGTAATTCAGCCACAAAATGATCATCTAACACAAGACATTCAATTAAAGGGAAAATGGAATTCCGATTTTTTCAAAAATGGAAATCCTATTGTTTTAGAACTTGGTTGTGGAAAAGGAGAATATTCGGTTGCGCTTTCTGAACGATATGCTGATAAAAATTTTATTGGAATTGATATAAAAGGAAACAGAATATGGAAAGGAGCAACTCATTCTGAAAATATGAGTTGTAAAAATATTGCATTTCTAAGAGTTAGGATTGAACATATTCTAAATTGTTTTACAAAAGATGAAGTCTCCGAGATCTGGATTACTTTTCCTGATCCTCAAATCAAAAAGAAACGACAAAGAAAACGCCTTACACATCCTGAATTTCTGAAAAAATATTCTCAAATCTTAAAAAAGGATGGAATAATTCATCTTAAAACCGATAGTGCGTTTTTATATGGATATACTCTTGGTATTATTGAAGGGGAGAATCACGAGCTTTTAGATTGCACAAATGATGTTTACGGAGTCCATCAGGACAGGAAGGATATGGATATAAAAACCCACTATGAAAAAATATTTCTCGACAAAGGAACATCTATTACCTATACAAAATTTAGACTAATTTAGGTATTCTCGATTCTATTCTACGACCACAAAACAGATTAAATAAAATGCATTCGAATAAGTAAAATACGTTATATTTGCTATTATAAAATTTATAATGAACATTTCTACAAAACAAATTGAAGATGCACTTTCTGAAGTAAAAGTTCCTGAAGGAGATAAGTCTATCTGGGGAAGCGGAATAGTAAAAAATATCCAGATTTTTGGAGAAGAAGTGATTTTAGATTTGGAGATAAATAATCCTACACTTCAGTACAAAAAGAGGATAGAGGTAGATTGTCTAAAAATTATTCATAATAAGGTTTATGAAAAGGCAATTATAAAAGTAAATTTTTCAGTTACACAACAAGAAGAGAAACCTAATATAATTAAGGGAAAGGAAATTCCTGGAGTAAACAATATTATTGCTATTTCTTCTGGGAAAGGAGGTGTAGGTAAATCTACAATAACTGCAAATTTGGCAGTCGCTTTATCAGATTTGGGATATAAAGTAGGTGTAGTTGATGCAGATATTTATGGGCCATCCATGCATATTATGTTTGATTTGGAAGGATCTGTACCAGAATCAATTGAGTTAAATGGGAAGTCAAAAATTAAACCATTAGAAAATTATGGAGTAAAACTTTTATCTATCGGATTTTTTACTCAATCTCAGCAGGCAGTTGTTTGGAGAGGCCCTATGGCTTCAAAAGCACTAAATCAGCTTATTTGGGACGCTAATTGGGGAGATTTAGATTATTTATTAGTAGATCTACCTCCTGGAACTGGAGATATTCATTTGTCTTTAGTTCAGTCGATTCCTGTAACGGGAGCTGTTGTAGTGAGCACACCACAAGCCATAGCTCTAGCTGACGCTAAGAAAGGTGTGAATATGTTTCAGTTAGAAACTATCAATGTTCCAGTTTTAGGTATTGTAGAAAATATGGCGTATTTCACTCCAGAAGAATTGCCAAATAATAAATACTATATTTTTGGAAAAGAGGGAGCGAAAGGATTAGCGGAACAAATGAATATTGATTTGCTAGCAGAGATTCCTTTAGTGCAATCAGTAAGAGAGGCATCAGATATTGGAAGGCCAGCAGTATTGCAAGGTTCTACTGATGTTGCAATAGCACTATCTAATCTAGCAAAAAAAGTAATAGAAAAAATAGAAACAAGAAATTCAGAACTAGAAAAAACTAAAGTAGTGGAAACTACGCATAGCAGAGGATGTTCTACAAATTAAATTATAATGGGAATAATTACAGAGAAAATCATAATTGACAAAATTGAAGAAGCTTTAACTACAATCAGACCATATCTGGAATCAGATGGTGGTGATATAAAATTAGTAGAAGTAACTGATGATATGATTGTTAAAGTAAAATTAATTGGAGCTTGTAGTAGTTGCGATGTAAGTATGATGACTTTAAAAAACGGTGTGGAAGTTGCAATTAAAAGTGCTGTACCAGAAATAAAAGAGGTTATTGATGTAACAACTTTGTAGAAATTGGGGTGCGACATAAATATACATACCCAAAACCTTCTTCAAATTTTCAAAAAAAACTAGTAGAATTTAGTAAACGATATACTTATTCTTCCATTCTTTTTTCAGGAGATAATCTAGATAAATACTCCAAATTTAATACTATTGCAGCTCTTGGATCAAAAGAAATTATCAGTTCCTCTTCCAATTCGTTTAAAAAACTCCTTAGTTTTCATAATCATCATAAAGATTGGATGTTTGGTTTTTTATCTTACGATATAAAAAATGAAATAGAAGGTTTAAAATCTGAAAATATTGATCAATTTAAGTTTCCAAATTTGGAGTTTTTTATTCCAGAAACGATTTTATTTATTTCAGATGAAGATATGAAAATTGAATCTTTCCTTTCAGAGAATAAAATATCAGGATTATTAGAGGAAATTAATAATTTTCAGATAATTCAAAAAGAAGATCCGGATATTGAGTTAAATTTTAGAGAGACAAAAGAAGAGTTTCTNAAAAAAATAGAGAGCATAAAGAAACATATTCAACTAGGGGATATTTATGAAATGAATTATTGTCAAGAATTATTCTCTAAAGGAAATGACATAAATCCATCTTCAGTCTTTTGGGAATTGAACCTGAAAAGTAATGCTCCTTTTTCTGTTTTTTCAAAGATGAGAAATAAGTATTTATTATGTTCTAGTCCAGAANGNTTTNTACAAAAATCAGAGAATAANATTATTTCTCAGCCAATAAAAGGTACTCGAAAAAGAGGNNAAAATAANCAGGAAGACCAAGAANTAATTTTTGATTTGCAANAAAGNGAAAAAGATCGTTCAGAAAATATAATGATTGCTGATTTGGTGAGAAATGATTTATCCAGAACAGCAGAAAAATCATCTGTCAAAGCAGAAGAAATTTGTAAAATTTACACTTTTGACAGGGTTCATCAAATGATTTCAACTATTAGTTCTATTTTAGATGAAAAATATAATTTTGTAGATGTGTTAGAAACTACTTTCCCAATGGGATCTATGACTGGTGCTCCAAAAATAAAATCAATGGAATTAATAGAAAAATATGAAACCACGAAAAGGTCATTGTTCTCAGCTGCATACGGTTATATTACTCCAAATGCTGACTTTGATTTTAACGTAGTTATTCGGTCTATTTTATATGATAAATTAAATAATTATATTTCCGTTATGGTTGGGGGTGCAATTACAATAAATTCTGATCCTAAATCAGAATATGAAGAGTGTTTGATAAAGGCAGAAGCTATGATTGATGTTTTGAAAAATGAAAAATAGATTTTCAGAAAATATTAAAAAGAATAATTTATTTTCTAAGGAAGATAAACTAATTGTTGCTATTAGCGGAGGAGCAGATAGTGTAGCACTTGCTATATTATTAAACGATTGTAATTTTCCTATTGTTTTTGCTCATTGTAATTTTAATTTGAGAGAAGATGAATCAGATGCAGATGAGGATTTTGTAAGAAAACTTGCAAAAAAAATGGATTTAGAATGTTATGTAGAATCCTTTGAAACAGAAAAATTTGCAGAGGAGAATAAAATATCAATACAAATGGCAGCTCGTGAGCTTAGGTATTCTTGGCTAGAAAAAATCAGAACAAAAACAGACTCTAAATATATAGCTGTAGCGCATCATAAAGATGATGACATAGAAACATATTTTATTAATCTGATTAGAGGTAGTGGGATTAGAGGTTTCTTAGGTATGAAAGACAAGAAAAATACGATTATTCGCCCTCTACTAAATTTTGAAAAAAATGAGATAGAGTCTTATTTAAGGTTTAAAAATCAGAAATTTAGAACCGATAGTAGTAATATCGACACTAAATACTTAAGAAACAATATTAGAAAACATATTGTGCCAATTATTAAAGATATAAATCCATCATTTTCCAATACTTTTTCAAATGAGTTGGAGTATATGAATGATGTTTTTAAGGTATTTCAGAAAGTGATAAAGGCTGAGATGAAAGATATTGTTTTATCTACTGATGTTGATATAATTTTAGATAAGAATAAATTGATTTTTTCAGATAATAAAAAGATATTATTAAGAGAACTTATCTTTCCGTTTGGATTTTCTCAAACAGAGCAGATATTAAATAGTTGTAATGATATTTCTGGAAAGATTTTCTATTCAAAATCTTGTAAATTACTTATTGATAGGGATAAAATAATTATTTCTGAATTAAAAAATACAGAAGAAATTTGCTTAGAAATTTCAGATAACTTACCTGAAATTAATTTTCCTATAAATATGAGATTTGATATTTCAGAAGAGTTAAGTTATTATAAATCTGAGAAAAAAGCTACTTTTGATTTAGATAGAATAAAATTCCCGATACAGATAAGAAGGTGGAAAGAAGGAGATTATTTTCATCCAATAGGAATGAATGGGAAGAAAAAACTATCTGATTTTTTTATAGATGAAAAATTATCCAGATTTGAAAAAGAGAAGTGTTGTATTATGTGTAGTGATGAAAAGATAATGTGGATTATTGGTCACAGAATGGATGACAGATTTAAGATTACCAATAAAACGAAAAAGGCGTATATTGCGGAACTTTTCTAATAGAAAAAATGGAAGAAATAAAATTTTTAGAAAAACAATATTTAGGGTTAAATAAAATGTCTT
>PAKE01000035.1 GCA_002710495.1 Flavobacteriales bacterium | reverse complement strand
GTTGGGTATTACGCAAAAAAGAATAATATAAAACTAGAACATTTAGTTGATGTATTTGCTCCTGTACTTATTTTAGCTTATGGTATAGGAAGAATGGGTTGTCATTTTAGTGGAGATGGTGATTGGGGAATAGTAAATACTGCCTCAAAACCAGATTGGATGAGCTTCTTGCCAGATTGGATGTGGAGTTACAATTATCCTAATAATGTAATAAACGCTGGAGAGCTGATACCTGGATGTGAAGGAAATTTCTGTCATCAGCTTGCAGAGAATGTATATCCTACCCCATTTTATGAAATTATAATGGCTGGATTAATATTTGTGTTTTTGTGGAGTATTCGAAAGAAAATTAAGATAGCTGGTGTATTATTTTGCATCTATCTTATTTTGAATGGAATTGAAAGGTTTCTTATTGAAAAAATAAGAATCAATCATGATATGATAGGAGAACAAACACAAGCAGAAATTATTTCATTTTCTTTGATACTTATTGGTATATTAGGAATATACTTCTTAAATAAAAGAGAAGGTAACACATCAACTCAAAAAAATTAAGGTCTGATTTTAATATTGGTAATTGTAACCTTATTACCGCAATAATTTGGAGGAACTCTATATAAATAATTATCAGTATCAGATGCCCAATGACCATACTCTTCAGATGTAGAACCATAACTCAATTTAGTTGTAACAACTAATAATTTGTTTGTGTATTTATCATCTACAAAAACAGAAATAGAATGCTCATCACCTAAATATTTACTATAATCATCTGTTAACTTCTCCCAACCAATAGTATATAATTTTGGTCTTGTAAATACAATATAGGTATCTAAATCACCAAATTCTTCTTTAACGTCTGCATACTTAAAAAGATATTTTTTCTCTTCAGAAACATGAAGTTTTTCATTAAACGATATCTCCTTAATAATCTCACCATTTATTGGATCTATAATTTTAGATATTCCGTGCTTCAGACCATCTTTAAAAGTTATTATTTTTAACACTACTTTTGGTTTATCCAAATCTTCTTTTATAAAATAATAACGGCTCAAATAATCAATAAAAAAAGCAGTTCCTGTAAAAGTAGATTTCTCTGTGTTATATACAATACAATCTGTAATTACTAAACTATCAAAATTTATAAACGAATCTTCTATAAAATTAGACTTCAATATTGTTGTAGTGTCTATCTGCGCAGTCCCAATCAAAGGCATACATAGTAATAGCAGCAATAGGTTTTTCATTCATCAAATTTAGAGAAAATTTTTAGGATTTCTTAAATTTTAAGAAATATAGTCCTACAAATGTAATTAATCCATTTAATATCAATAATTCAAAACCAAAAGGTATATATAGTGTTAATATATAACACAATATAGGTGATAATAAAGCTACAAGAGGAACCCATTTATCATTAACCTCCCATTTAGTAAATAAACCAAAGGCAAACATTCCTAATAAAGGGCCATAAGTATATCCAGCTACAGTAAATAAAGATTTTATTACACTATCATCATTTATAGCATTAAATAATAAAATCACTCCAAAAAGCACTAAGGACATCAAGAAATGCACATACTTACGTGTTTTTATTTGTTTCTCTGGGTCTTGTTTTTCAAACTCTATAATATCAACACAAAAAGAGGTAGTGAGTGATGTAAGTGCTGAATCAGCACTTGAATAAGCTGCAGCAATGATACCTATAAGAAATAGAATACTTACATAATAAGGCAAGCCTGAATTTAATGCAATATTAGGAAACAACATGTCGGGATCTTCAGGAATTATAATACCATATTTATTAGAATAAATATATAATAATGCTCCAACAGAAAGGAATAGTAAATCAACAACAATTAAAATAGAACTAAAAGTAAACATATTTTTTTGAGCATCTTTTAAGTTTCTACAACTTAAATTCTTTTGCATCTGATCTTGATCTAAACCTGTCATTACTATAGCCATAAATACTCCTGAAAAGAATTGTTTGAAGAAGTATTTTTTATCTTTCCAATCTTCAAAAAAGAACATCTTAGAGTAATCTGAATCTCTAATTTCTTGTATTAATGAAAATGCATCTAAATTCATATTCTTCATTAAAGTAAATGCAATTATAAAAACAGTCGAGAGCATAAATGTAGTTTGCAAAGCATCAGTCCAGATAATCGTTTTAATGCCACCTCTGTAAGTATATATCCATATTAATGAAATAGTTATAGCAACAGTTAAAGCAAAAGGAACATTCCAAGAATTAAATACAGCAAATTGTAAAACTGAAGCAATCAGATATAACCGAAATGAAGCTCCTATAGTTCTAGAGAACAAGAATAATACTGAGCCTGTTTTATAACTACTGTATCCAAATCTATCCCTTAAATAAGTGTAAATTGAAGTAAGTTCAAGTTTGTAATAAAGAGGTAATAAAATACGTGCAATAATAAAGTATCCTACAAAAAAACCAAATACCATTTGCATATATGAGAATTGACTTGAGGCTACCCATCCAGGTACTGAAATAAATGTAATTCCTGACAATGTTGTACCTATCATACCATAAGCAATAACAAACCAAGGAGAATTCCTGTTTCCTAAAAAGAAGGATTCATTACTATCATTCTTGCCAGTTATATAGGAAATAATAAATAAAAGCAAAAAATAGGCCGATATACAAAGTATTATTAAGCTTGGATTCATAGATAAATTTTGTTTTTACAAAACTATCATAAAATTAATGAAAATACCTAAATTTGCGACAATGAATTTCTCGTCTAAACTTGTAGAAAATGCAGTAAATCAACTTTCTTCCCTGCCAGGAATAGGAAAAAAATCAGCTTTACGTTTAGTACTTCATATGATAAAGCAAGACAAACAAAACATCAATCAGTTCGGTAATTCTTTTATTGATCTGATAAACAACATCAATTACTGCTCAGAATGTTTTTCTATTTCTGATAATCATAAATGCGAGATTTGCTCTGATCAGAAAAGAGATAAATCTACCATTTGTGTAGTAGAAGACATTCGTGTAATGATGGCAGTGGAAAGCACCATGCAATTTAAGGGAATCTATCACGTTTTGGGAGGTCTTATCTCTCCAATGGACGGAATAGGTCCATCTGATATAAAAGTAGAAGAATTAATACAAAAAGTACAAAATTCGGAGGTGAAGGAGATCATTTTTGCCCTAAGTACTACTATGGAAGGAGATACAACTAACTTTTATTTATTCAGAAGATTAAAAGAACTAGATATTACTATTTCTTCTATTGCAAGAGGTATTTCAATTGGAGATGAATTAGAATATGCTGATGAAATTACTTTAGGAACCGCTATTAGTAGTAGACTACCGTACGAAAACTCCTTATCAAAATAGTTTTTTGATACATTACTTTTACTATTTTTGCCAAAAATTATTAAACTAATGGCAAGAGTAGATCTTATTATTCCTAAAATGGGAGAAAGTGTTTCGGAAGCAACTATTATTTCTTGGTCAAAGAATGTAGGAGATATGATTGAGATGGACGAAACAATCATTGAAATTGCAACCGATAAAGTAGACTCTGAAGTGCCTTCAACACATGAAGGGAAATTAGTAGAAATGTTATTTAATGCAGATGATGTGGTTAAAGTTGGTGAAACTTTTGCTATTTTAGAAACTGAAGGAGAAAGTAATGACTCTCTTACTCCTGAAAAAATAACGACTCCTGAGCCAAATACTGTTAAAGTCGTTGAAGAAACTGTAATAAAAGCTGTTGAAAGCACTAAAACAATCATCACTAATTCAGAAGATGATAGGTTTTACTCACCACTTGTGAAAAGTATGGCGTCTTCTGAAGGGATTGAGATGAGTGAAATGGAATCTATTCCAGGAAGCGGAAAAGATGGAAGAGTAACAAAATCAGATATGGTTTCTTACATTAAAACAAGAGGATCCGGTCCAACCACAACACAAAAAACTGATCCAATTTCGGTACCTACACCAAAAATTGAAGAGCCAAAACATACTCCTATTACAAACACAGGAGATACAGAGATTATTGAAATGGATAGAATGAGAAAACTTATTTCTACTCATATGACCGCTTCTAAACAAACTTCCGCACACATCACCTCTTTTGTAGAAGCGGATATGACTAACATCGTAAATTGGAGAAATAAAATAAAAGATGATTTTAAGAAAAGAGAAGGTCAAAATATTACCTTCACTCCAATTATTATAGAAGCTATGTCAAAAGCTGTTAAAGATTTCCCTATGATTAATGTTTCTGTAAGCGGTACAGAAATTCATATTCATAAAAACGTAAATATAGGAATGGCTGCTGCTTTACCTGATGGAAATCTAATTGTCCCAGTAATAAAGCAGTGTCATGAAAAGAACCTAGTTGGCATTACAAAATCAGTAAATGACTTAGCAAATAGAGCAAGGTCTGGCAAATTAAAACCAGATGATATCCAAGAAGGAACTATTACCATGACCAATGTTGGTACTTTTGGAAATCTTATGGGTACTCCAATAATTAATCAACCTCAAGTTGCTATCTTAGCTTGTGGGATTATCAAGAAGAAACCTGTTGTTTTAGAAATAGATCATGGAGATGTAATTGCAATTCGTCATATGATGTACCTTTCTCTTTCGTACGACCATAGAGTTGTTGATGGGGCATTAGGAGGCCAATTTGTAAAAAGAGTTGCTGATTACCTAGAAAAATTTGACACTAAAACAATCGTCTAATATTTACTGAAATTCCAGAATTTATTAGCACCCTATATACTTTTAACCCATGAATTTAAAATTAGAAAAACCAATTGTTTTCTTTGATTTAGAAACAACAGGAGTCCAAGTTGCAAAAGACAGAATCGTAGAAATCTCTATTCTGAAAGTTCTCCCTAATGGCAATAAAGAAAGTAAAACATGGCTGGTAAACCCTACTATTCCTATTCCAGAAGAAACCACTGCAATACACGGTATTTCAGATGAAAAAGTAGCTAACGAACCTACTTTTGCACAGCTTGCAACAGAAATATCGGAACTAATACACAATTGTGATCTAGCAGGTTATAACTCTAATAAATTCGACATTCCTCTACTTGCAGAAGAGTTTCTAAGAGTAGACATTGATTTTAACATGGATAATCGAAAAGCAGTAGACATTCAGAATATATTCCATAAAATGGAACAAAGAACCTTAGTAGCAGCCTATAAGTTCTATTGCGATAAAGATTTAACAAATGCACATTCAGCTGAAGCAGATACCACAGCTACTTATGAAGTACTTCTTTCTCAGTTAGACAGATATGATGAATTAGAAAATAATGTTAATTTCCTTTCTGAATTTTCTCAAAGAGGAGGTAAATTTGCTGATATGGCAGGTTTTGTAAGGTGTAATAAGGATGGAGAAGAAGTACTTAGTTTTGGAAAATACAGAGATGTAACCTTGAAACAAATATGGAACGAGAACCCAGGTTATTTTTCTTGGATACAAAATGCTGATTTTCCGTTATACACAAAAAATGTAATGAAAAATTTTGTAGATAAAATTAGATTAGAAAATAAGTTTAATTCCTAATTATGAAAATTATTTGCATCGGCAGGAATTATAGGAATCATGCTAAAGAGTTAGGAAATACTACCCCAAAAGAACCACTTTTTTTCTTAAAGCCAGACACTGCTATTCAGCCAAAAGGACATCCTTTTTTTATTCCTACCTTCTCAGATAACATTCATTATGAAGTTGAATTAGTGGTGAAAATTGACAAAGCAGGGAAACATATAGAAGAGAAATTTGCACACAAATATTATTCTCAAATAGGATTAGGGATTGATTTTACTGCTCGTGACATACAAGAAGAATGTAAAGCAAAAGGATTACCATGGGAAAAAGCAAAAGGATTTGATGGATCAGCCCAAATTAGTAAGATATTTATAGACAAATCTAATCTAGACTTAAATAATATTTCTTTCAGTTTAGAAAAAAATGGAGAAATTGTACAGAAGGGCAGTAGTGCTGATATGATATTTCATTTTGACACAATAATATCTTACCTATCAAAATTCTATTCCTTAAAGGTTGGGGATCTTATTTATACAGGAACTCCTGAGGGAGTAGATAAAGTTCTTCCAGGAGATGTGCTTAAAGGTTTTATCACTGATAAAGAAATTTTAAAAGTAGTAGTGAAGTAATTTCTATCTATTAAATTTCATTCTGTAACTCACATCTATATTTCCTTTGGAGATGTTTTCTAACTTTCTTTTAATCATTCTTTTTCTTAAAGGAGAAATTTTATCAGTAAATAATACTCCTTCAATATGATCGTATTCATGTTGAATAACACGAGCAACTAGTCCATCAAAAACATCTGTATTCCAATCAAAGTGTTCGTCTTGATATTTTATTGTAATGATTGATTTTCTTTGAATATCCTCTCTAATTTCAGGTATAGACAAACATCCTTCATTAAAGGTCCATTCATCCCCTACTTCCTCTAAAATCACAGCATTTATAAATGTCTTTTTTATCGCCTTATTTTCTTCTCCTTCTTCCATAAAAGGGGTTGTATCAATCAAAAATAATCTAATAGATTTATCTATTTGAGGAGCAGCAATCCCTACTCCTCTGGATTCATACATAGTTTCCCACATATTTTCCAATAAAACATCTAAATCTGCATAATCAGGAGAAATCTCATCACATTTTTTTCGTAAAACTGGAGAACCAAAAGCAATAATTGGTAAGATCATCTACATTAAATTTTCAATTATATTGTCTACAGAAATTCCTTCTGCTTCTGCTTTATAATTCTTAACTAATCTGTGTCTTAGAATCGGTTTCGCTACAGCTTTTACATCTTCAATATCTGGAGAATATTTCCCATTAATTGCAGCATGACATTTTGCAGCTAATAACATAAATTGAGACGCTCTAGGTCCGGCTCCCCACTCAATGTATTGTTTCATATTATTCTCATCTTGAACATCAATAGGTCTAGTTTTTGTAACTAAGTTTACAACATATTCCAATACATTATCTGCAACTGGAATTCTTCTAATTAAATCCTGATATTTAATGATGTCCTCCGCATTCATAATAGTATCTAAATTAGTTAGAATACCAGAAGTAGTTTGCTTTACAATTTGTACTTCTTCATCATAATTCGGATAATCTAATAATACATTAAACATAAATCTATCTAATTGTGCTTCAGGTAAAGGATAAGTTCCTTCTTGTTCAATTGGATTTTGTGTAGCAAGTACAAAAAATGGTTTGTCTAAATTATATGTTTTTCCAGCATTTGTAACTGATTTTTCTTGCATAGACTCTAGAAGTGCTGATTGTGTTTTTGGTGGAGTTCTATTTATCTCATCTGCCAAAATAATATTTGAAAAAATGGGGCCTTTAATAAATTTAAAATCCCTTTTTTCATCTAGTATTTCAGATCCAACTATATCAGAAGGCATCAAATCGGGAGTAAACTGAATACGATTAAAACTCATACCTAAAGTATCTGAAATTGTTTGTACTAGAAGAGTTTTTGCAAGACCAGGAACACCAACTAATAAACAATGTCCATTACAAAATATTGATATCAACACCTCTTTTATAACCTCATCTTGTCCTACAATAACTTTTGATATTTCACTTCTAAAATTATTGTATCGAACAACAAATTCATCTAGTAATTTTACATCTGTATTATCACTCATAATTATTTCTTCCATTTTCTCAGTACATCACAATTATTATAATCATAATCAAATCGGATGTAAGTTGTTGTTATATTTTTATCAACCCATTCAGAAATTTCCTGTTGTTTTTTTTCATTTAAAGCTGCGTCATTTATCAAAGAAAAATCATCAATCAAATTTGCAGAATGCTCTTCTAGCTTTCTAGTAATCTTAATAATCCTGTAAGCTTTTTTACCATCATCCATAACAAACTGAGAAATAGAAGAAACATCTCCTTCATTCATTCTTTCTGCAGAATAACGGATGTTTAAAGGCAACTCTTCAACCGTAAATAAGGAAGAACCCGTTTGAGGGTTAATAAGCAAACCACCATTATTTTTACTCACATCATCCGAATGAAATCTTGCCGCTTCTTCAAATGTAATTTCTTCAGATTTTATTAAAACCTCAATCTTTTTAAGTTGTTCTTTTGCTTCTAGAAGTGACGCAGAAGATACTTTAGGTTTTAATAAAATATGACGAACATTGACTGTTTCTCCTCTCCTTTCAATAAGCTGAATAATATGATATCCAAATTGAGTTTCTATTACTTCTGAAATTTGATCTCCTTTAAGTGAAAATGCCGCAGATTCAAATTCAGGAACTAACGCTCCTCTACCAACGAATCCTAGCTCACCTCCATTCTTAGCAGATTCTGTGTCATCTGAATAAAGAGTAGCTAAAACTTTAAAATCTTCTCCATTTTTTATCCTATCTCTAAAAGAAATTAATTTCTTTCTTATTCTAGATTTTTCATCTAAAGTGATCTCTGGAATTTTTATAATCTGAGAAATTTCAAGTGTAGTTGGCATTACTGGAATATCAGAAGATTTCTTCATCTCCTGAAAGAATAGTTTCACTTCTTCTGGAGTAATACTCACTGAGCTTGTAATACTACTTTGCATTCTTTGGGTTAAAAGTTGATTGTAAATTATTTCATAGAATTCTAATTTCAATTCAGAGGTACTTTTCTTAAAATATTCTTCTAAAGCTTCTTCTGATCCAAGCTGAGAGATAAAAGAATTCAATCTGCTATCTAACTCCTGATTTACATCATCTTCAGAAACATCTGTACTATCTAGTTTTGCCTGATGAACTAATAATTTCTGATATAAAACATCTTCAATAATTTGGCATCTAACCTCCTCAGAATCAGTATATCCTTGTGATAAATATTGTAAATATTGTGTTTCAATATCTGAAGAAAGTACTACTTCATTTCCAACAACAGCAATGATTTCATCAACAATCTGAGTGTAAGAGGTAAAGGAGAAAAAACTTAAAATTGCTGATATAATTATCCTTTTCATTTATAATATTTTAATATGTTCAGAAGATAAAGCTTCATTATAGAGTTTATTTTCAATTTCATTCAAAAACTTCTGTTTATTCTTATTTCTAAGTATCTCTCGGATATTACTAAACACAAAAGGCAACGGACTTTCTTCTCCTTTTATTTGATAATCTTTTATAAAAAACAAGGAAATAAAATGATCATCTGTAAAACTATATAATTTATTCTTTTTAGAAAAAATCTTCTTTCTTTCTTTCTCTGAAATTATAATTTTCTGATCAAAATAAGAAAAATACATCCAAACAGAATCATTCAAAAAACTATTTTCAGCATGCATCCTACAAAACTCAGAAAGTTCTTTCATTTCTAAATCATCTTTAGTGATAATTAAATCCTCAATCTTCTTTAAGTTCAAAGTTTTTTTGTTAATGATTACAATCCTAGCCTTAACTATATTCTTATGTAAAATAAAATCCTCTGGATAATTTTTGTAATATTCTTCAATATCACTTCTTAGAACAGTTGTATCAAATTCATTATTTATTAATTCAGTCTGATATCTGTTTATTATTAGAAGCTCTTTATATTTCCTTACTTTTAAATGCAATTCTTTATCATTCTCATCAATGTACAACTTAGCTTTGTCTAAAATAACCTGGTTCTTGATCCACCTATTAATCTCATTATTTACAAAAGTTGCAGAATCTACTAAGAGAGGTTTGTTTAACAATACCTCCTCTAAAGTTAGATTATTATCTTTATAAGATGCAATGAAAGAACCTTCATCTTCCGAATCACAAGAAAATAAAACAAGCAACAATAAGTATAAAAATGATTTCTTCAATTACTTAATAATAGAATATAAAACTTCTTCGTTAATGGTAATAACATAATCTTCTCTGAGAACAAGTAACCATTGATCTTCTAGATGGTTTTGATAATCTGAAATTACTTTCCCTTTAGATTCACTAAGATTTTTCTCTGAGGATGGAATTACATCTGTTATCTCAATAAAAATAATTGCATCAGATTCTGTTGGAATTTGACTATTACCTTTTATCCATTTTACCTGATCTATAAATTTATTATCTCCTTTTGAGTATTTTGAAGAATTAATTTGTAAATTCATTGGTGAATCCTTATTTATAGATTCCTGCATATCTTTAATAGTCACCATATTTTTACTCTTCTTCCAGAGTAATCTTTTTAATTTAGAAACCACTTTATAGTCTGCACACGTATAGATGTTTGCCTCCACTCTATCTCCCCAAATATAATTCTCTCTGTTTGATTCAAAATATTTCTGTAAACCAATAGTATCTTCCATAGCTTTAGTCCAAACCATCTTACTTGTTAAATCAAAAAGCAAAATACCATCTCTAAATTCATTTAATAATGTTTTATATTCAGGATATTTCTCTTCTAATTTACTTTCTTCATATTCTAAGCAGGTAAAATCTACGAATCTTTGATACATCATCTCAAAATCTAAACCTGATTCTTGATAGTCTAGAATAAAGTTTTTGAAATCCTCTTGTGTATACACAATATTATCTAAGGAAAACAACTCTCTATTATCATTTTCATATCGCTCAATATCTTCAATAGTTAATAAAGCTGCAAATAATTTATCTAAGTCTATGGACTCTTTCACAATATTCTTTCTGTATTTATTATACTTATGTTCAGTGAAATTGTAGTCCAACTTAAGTTTCTTTAAAAGAGCTAATTCACTCAATAAATTTCTAGATCCTTTATCAATCTTTCGTTTTATATCTTCTTTGTGGTCATCTAAAGAACCTATAACCTTTTTATCATTTAGAATTATAATATGCCAGCCATATTCTGTTTTAAATGGTTGAGTAAAATCTCCTACACTTTCTAATGAAAAGGAAGCTTCTTCAAATTCCTTAGCCATCTTATTAAGACCAAACCAAGGTAATTCCCCTCCTTTTACTGCTGTTGATCTATCTTCAGAATACCTATCTGCTAAAACAGTAAAATCCTCTCCAGAATTTAATTTGTTATAAACCTCAACTGCTTTTGACTTTATTAAATCCGATGACTTTTCATCTACTACACCTTTTGGAAACTTGAACATAATATGAGATACTTTAACCTCACCAACCGCTAATCTCTTGTCATTTACCTTGACTAAATGATATCCATATTGTGTTTTTACAATATCTGAAACTCCTCCAACTTCAGTAGTATAAACAGCTGTTTCAAAAGGGTATACCATATCAAAAACAGTGAAATAACCCAAATTACCATTATTAAAATTTTCTTCTGAATACTCTGAAACAGCTTGTTCAAATGTAATTTCCTTACTTTCAATTCTGCTTTTTACTTTTTTAGCTATATTATATTTTAACAATGTATCTGATGGAGTAAAGTTCTCATCTAATTTGAATAAAATGTGTGATGCACTTACATCATATCTCATTCTTTCATAAGCCTCATTAACAAGATCTTCTTTAAACTCTTTTGCTTGTAAATAAGGTTTTGCTAGTTGTTTTCTATACATTTCTAGTTCTGAAACAAAAGATTCTTCCCTATCTAAACCCATCTCCTTTGCTTGTAAAACTTTTAATTTGTAATTAATAAACAATTCTACATATTCATCTAGATATTCTTTTGTTATTTCTCTATTATGATTATTTTTCATAAGAGTATTCTTAAACTCCTGAACTGTTATTGAATTTCCAGAAATATTGATAATTTCTTGTGCATGTGTTATCTTAATTGAAATTAAGAATATTAGTAGTAAAATAATTTTTTTTGTCATTTCTTATATTTTAATTTTTGTGTTCAAAGAACGATTTATTTAGTGATTTATTACTTTGTTTTATCCTCTGCTATAATTTGGAGATTCCCTTGTAATAGTTACATTGTGAGGGTGGCTCTCTGTTATACCTGAAGAGGTGATTTTAACAAATCTGGCAGCAAGCAACTCTTCAATATTATTTGCTCCACAATAACCCATACCAGATTTTAATCCTCCTATAATTTGATGAGTAACTTCTGATAATGTACCTTTATATGCAACTCTTCCGACAATTCCTTCCGGAACTAGTTTTTTAGAATCTGATTCTTCAGATTGGAAATATCTATCTTTTGAACCTCTTTGCATTGCCTCAATAGAGCCCATTCCTCTGTAAGTTTTAAACTTTCTTCCTTCAAATATAATTGTCTCTCCAGGAGCTTCTTCAACACCTGCAAGTACAGAACCTAACATCACACAACTTGCTCCTGCAACAAGTGCTTTTACAACATCCCCTGAATAACGGATCCCTCCATCTGCTATTAATGGAATCTTATTTTTACTACAAACTGAGAAAACATCCATTACAGCAGTAAGTTGTGGCACTCCAATTCCAGCAACAATTCTTGTAGTACAAATGGAACCAGGACCAATACCAACCTTCACTGCATCTGCACCTGCATCAATTAACATTTTCGCGGCATCTGCGGTAGCAATATTTCCAACAATTACATCAATATTTTTATATTTCGATTTTACTTTTTTAAGAATATCAATCACTCCTTTAGAATGTCCATGAGCAGTATCAATTATTATAGCGTCTACTGAAGATTCTGCAAGAGCCTCTACTCTTTCCATAACATCTCCTGTTACACCAACAGCTGCAGCTACCCTTAACCTTCCAAAATTATCTTTACATGCGTTAGGACGCATTCTATTTTTGATAATATCTTTAAAAGTGATTAAACCAACTAAATTATTATCTGAGTTTATTACTGGTAATTTTTCAATTTTATTCTCTTGAAGTATTCTTTCAGCATTTTCTAAATCAGTAAGTTCGGTAGTAACAATACCATCAGAAGTCATGATATCCAAAACGCTCTGACTCATATCTTTCTCAAATCTCAAATCTCTGTTAGTAACAATTCCCACTAATTTATTTTTAGAATCTACAACCGGAATACCTCCAATTTTATTATCCTTCATTATTTGTAAAGCATCACCAACTATCGCAGATTTATTTAAAGTTATCGGATCTAATATCATTCCACTTTCCGATCTTTTTACTTTTCTGACTTCTAGTGATTGAGATTCAATACTCATGTTTTTATGAAGCACACCAATTCCTCCTTCCTGTGCTATAGCGATAGCCATTGATGATTCGGTTACTGTATCCATAGCAGCAGAAACTAAAGGAACGTTTAATTCTATATTTCTTGAAAAACGACTCTTAGTTTTTACTAAATGAGGAAGCACTTCTGAATATTGAGGAACAATTAAAACATCATCAAATGTTAATCCTTCTCCTATAATTTTATTATCTACTCCCATAAACTATTTTGTTAAAATTGTCTGCAAAAGTACTAATTTTATCCTTATTATCGCTAAAAAATTCCCAAAAAGAGACTTAAGAAATTAAGATTGAAATTTATCGGAGTAATCTAAATACACTAGTTTTTTCCGTAAACTCTCCTACTCCATTTATATATTCTACATGGTAAACATAATTACCTATTTGAGCATCTTTTCCTCCATATTTACCATCCCAACCTTTTGAGGGCATATTTGTAGTAAAAATCTTTTCTCCACCCCTACTATAAATCGTAAAAGAATATCCTTCTTCGGAAACAAATGCGGTTACAGGTCTAAATAGTTCATTATGTTCATCATCATTAGGGGTAAATATATTTGGAACAAATAGTTTTGGAGTTTGAGAGACGCAAGCTATATTAGATAAACTTCTTTCCGTAAAACCGAAATCATTTCCATTTCCTTCAACAGCTTCAATATAATAACAGAACCTGCCATTTCCATCCACAAATTTAGTGACTAAATCTACATAAACTAAAGAGTCTCCAGGATAAAAGGTATGTAAAGGAATTAATATATATGGATCTCTATTTACGGAACGATATATGTTGTACTGAGACACACCTCCTAACCAATCAATATAATTATTAAACCAAATTGTATTCGTGTACTGTTCTTCGAATAAAATATTTCCATAATCTGTATTTATTTCTACTTCACACAAAATAGTCTGAGAAACAGAGGTGTCAATTGCTAAAAGAGGAGCAATAGGAGTAGAAACTCTTCTTCCGCAGGTATCTACAGGAAATATATGGTATTGATAAAAGTGATCTTTTGTTGACACATCTGTATCGTGATAATAAATCATATCTCCACTGTTAGGAAAAGGAATAGAAGTTATATTAAGAAAATTATTTGTTTCTCTCTCAGATCTGTCAATTTCATATTTATCAATAATCGCAGTATTATCAATATAACATGAAATATCAACTGCTCCATCGTCATGATTAACAGTAGCAGTAGTAATGTAATTGAAATCTGGCAGCTTAGGTAAATCCGCATAAAACGTGATTACATCGGACATTGCTACATAGGTAGAGTCTGAATTATATGCCAAAATATAAATATCGTATGTACAGGAACTAATAATATCTTCAAGCACAAAATCTGAAATATCACCTTCTAATCGTATCATTGTTCTGGGATCTATTCCACAAGTAGATTCATTAATCACTACTTCATAATGATCCGTACCTCCACTCCAATTTACATAGTCGTTCCAGTCCATAGTTATAGTATGATCACAAGCCCCCAAATCTGCTTCTAAGTTCATGGAATTATGTTCTATGCTAGTTTGTGATGCATTCCCACAACTATCTAACGCTCTAACCTCAAACAACTCATATTGATTTACAGCATTAGAGTTTGAATCAGTATAGGTTGTATTATTTACTCCAAATACAGAATCAATAGTTACCCAAACTCCAAACTCATCTTGTTTGTAAATAGCATAAAAATCTGATCCTAGACAAGGTTCCCAGGAAATTACTGACCATCCATTTACATCTACCGAAACATCAGTAATTATTGGTGTAACAGGAGTAATTGTGTCTAGTAAATTAGTTACTCCAATATTTGATTTTGAAGAACATCCACTAACATCATCAATTGTCACATAAAATTCTGGGAAATAATCACAAAACTCCAAATCATGTGTGTAATTCTGAGTTGGAGTAGATAATATATTAGTAAAATTAGTATTTGGATTTTTTAAAAACAATTCATAATTGGTAGAAGAAGTAAATAATAAAGGATCATGAATTGCATTCCAATCCAAATAAGCTTTAATTCCCTGGTTTATTGGAACTACATCTACAAAGATACTAGATAAGGTATCCGAATTTAAATCTCCTGAAGAAATTCCACATCCTTCCTCTGTAGAAAGATAATAATACTGAGAACCGTCATTCCCACCAGCAGCAGCATGCGTAAATGTTGTTAAAGGAAAGAAAACACTATCAATTAAATTAAAAGGACCATTCGGATTATCAGAATACCACACCATGTATGGCTCTGCTGTTGGAGGAGCTCCATCTACATATTTCCACGTAAGCATTACATCTCCATTTTGTAAAACTTCAGTACATCTTAAATCTGGGATAGGTGGTACAACAGTAATCTTAATTGTGGCAATAGAAATTCCATTAGCAGGGCAAAAATCATCTTCAGCTTTAATTAGGAATGTAAATATATTGGATGTGGTGTTACAACCAACATCTGCTGTCATGTGAGAGCAATCTGTTTGCCACTCAAATACGCCTGACACAAGACCAGGTGCAGAAAAGGGTGGAGTAACTCCAGCACCATTATTAAAAGTAGCGCAAGGGGGATTCGCACAGTTGTTTACAGTCACATAATCAGAAGCAAACTGACCACCATCAGCATCTAAAGTAATTTGTTGCAACTGACCACCGGCATAAGTATCTAAATCTTCTGCTTCAATATTAAACTGTACTAACTGTCCAGCATAAACGGTCGTTTCATAAGTAGGTAGTCCTGTTGCAGGATCAGTAAATGCTTCTGTAATTGTTGGAGGGTCATTAAACCCATCTTGTGGTTGAGTATATACTCCACAATCGATTAAAAGAACTTGGACCTCTCTGTATATTTCTGCTACTAACTGACCACATTTAAAAGCTTCTACCTTAATACAAGTTACAAATACACCAGCAGTATTAGAATTATAAGTGATCTCTCCAGTTGAAGATTCCAAGGTTGGAGCACCTGGAATGGGAGAATTTACTGTATAAGGAGGGTCAAAAGCAAGAGCGGTAGCATTTGGATTAGCAGGATCATAAGCGAACGCATCTCCAAGTGGTTCTCCCCAAGAATATACAATCTCATCTAACTCGTCATCAAAAGCGTTGTGTGAATACGAAAATTCATATCCTGTACATATAATTGTTTTCGCTTGCTCTTCAAACTTAGGAGAAGAATCATAACAAGGATCCGCAGGAAGAGCATTTCCAGTTGCTGGATCCGTATACGGATACATTACAGCTCTTAAAGTCCAACTCTCATCATTCATTCCATTAGTAATATTACTACTTCTACAACAACTACCCCAAGTAAAATGCCATCCTTCCGCAGGAGGAGTTCCTCCTAATATCATTGGGTCAGATCTCCATATATATTCCTCTACACCACCAAGTTGACCACTAGCACAATCAACACAAGTATTACCAGAAGCAATTGACCCAGTTGGAGAAATATCTGTAGTGGAAATGAAATTTAACAATATTGGAGTTGTAGTTCCAAGTGAGGGATAATTATGATGAGTTAGTGTTTGAGAGGTTTGAGAAAAAGTAATTCCATTGCAATCTCTATATACTTTCATTTGAAAAATATATTTACCAACATCAGGACCTCCTTTAATGCACTGCCACGTAATTTCACCTCCCATAAAATGTGATGAGTAGGAAAATAAACTACTAAGAATTAAAATTAAGGATACAGCTATTTTCTTCATTGATTACAGATTATTTTATTTAAAAATATATACGAGAATATAAAGAAAAAGATTCTTTCATTATATATTCAAAATATATTTTTTATATTATTTGTCAATCTGGATTTTTTGAGTATATCTTCTATCAGAAGATATAATCTCTAATAAATACAGTCCATTATTTAAAGAAGAAACATCAATAGATTCTGCATATCTCGAATACAAAACTTCTTTTCCTAATAAATCAATAATCCTTAAAAAATCATATTTTCCTTTAACATATAATTTATCTTTAGCAGGAGAAGGGTATACAGAAATAGAAGTCATCTCTTGATTATCAATACCAGTCCAAACCTCATTACCTGTCGTAAAATTATCAAAGTCTTCAGGACCAGAAACAGTCCCTTGTAATATAATTTGTGGAGGTGTTGCTCCATCAGTAACAGTATAGCTCTCATTACCTCCATTAACATTTTGTAATGTATAGCATTCGTTAAACTCTAATGGGAAAGAATTAGTAGCACTAGAAACACCACCCCAACCAGAAGCAATTATCTGATTATTACTTACTTTCTTAAGATACCAAGCATTTACATTAGTTGCTCCAGAAACAGTAATAGATAAATCACCATCCCAATATGCATTATTAAAACCAAGATCTACAACAAAACTAATTATCTGATTATTTAATGGATCAGAATCAACAGTTGCATTTGGCATACTAACATCAATAGTAATTACATCACCATTTACTAAATCTGTTATTGGATTAAGCACAACATCTTTCATATCTAAAGTAGGAAGATTCAGTGGTTCGTATTGATTTGTATTATTATCCCAATACTCATCAAACAGCATTGATGGTAAAGGAGTTCCATTAACAGACACATCAATTGTTACTTCCGTAAGATTATTAAGTCCATAGTTTTGTATAGTTATTACTGGCTCTATAGAAGAACAACCAGATGATGCTGAACTATTCATAAAACTTCTAGCGTCATCATTAAAAGAAGGTGGAGGTAAGCAAGCGTTTACCAATGAATAAAGTGATTGAGCTTGACCAATCGATTGTAAGGTTCTGTCAGGACAAACTTGATAAACAGTAGGCCAACCACTAATAGCCCAAGTACTTGCAATAGAACCAGGGTTACCAAAACCACTACTTGCATCCGTACAGATTATAGGATATGGAGTTCCTGTTATCCAATCGCCTTGAGTTCCACATCCTGTTCCTCCAAGACATGTTTCTGAGTTACCATCCCCCTCTATAAAGAAAACCATTACATCATTAGTTGTACTAGCATTTACACCAGGATGCCCAAGAGGTCCGTGATTTTCATATACATCTTTTAATGCATGAGAGGTGTGATATGACCAACAAGGACCACACCATACTGCAGAGAAATCTATAAAAACAGTGTATCCTAAGTCAGTATAATCTTCATAAAGCTTATGAGTTACTGAATTGAGATCAGTCAGCTCAAAATTAGGAGCAATTGATCCATTAGGAAGTTGAGCAAATAAGCTTTGAAATGAAAATAATGTAATTAATGTAATTAGTAAATGTTTATTCATAGTTGATAGATTTTTATTTAGCTACAAATATAGTGAATTATATGATTAAATAAAATTAAATGTATAAAAGATGTAAAATATCTTATAAGTTCAAAAGAATCTTAGAATTCTATTTTACTAATTCTTTCTTTTTGTATCTGAAAATCAGAAATAATTTCATCTATAATTGCTTTCACCGGTTTTATCTCATTTATCATAGAAGATACCTGCCCTATCTCGAGCTCACCTTCTTTTAAATCTCCTTCGAACATACCTTTCTTAGATCTTCCTCTACCCAACAGTTCTCTTAATTCCTCTATGGAGTCTCCCCTATTTTCAGCTTCTAAAACCTTCTGGTAGAAATTATTATTTAATAATCTAACTGCAGTTAATTTTCTTAAAGACATCATAGTATCTCCTTCCTTCGCTTCTACCACAGCATCTTTAAAATTAGTATGAGCAGAACATTCTTGAGAAGCTACAAACCTACTTCCAATCTGTACTCCTTCTGCACCCAAACTAAAAGCTGATAACATTGCTTTTCCACTTCCTATTCCTCCTGCAGCAATTACTGGAATCTGTACATTTTTAGATACATTTGGTATGAGACATATGCTAGTTATTTCTTCTTTTCCATTGTGTCCTCCAGCTTCAAATCCTTCACAAACAATAGCGTCAACACCAGCTTCTTCTGATTTTTTCGCAAATTTTAAATTAGAGATTACATGAACCACTTTTATTCCATTGTCTTTGAGACTCGAAGTGTATTTTTCAGGACTCCCAGCGGAAGTAAAAACAATTTTAACTCCCATCTCAATAATTATTTGAATATGTTGGTCTAAATCAGGATATAACAAAGGAAGATTTACCCCAAAAGGTTTATCTGTAGCTTCCCTACATTTAATAATATGATCTCTTAAAACTTCAGGATACATGGATGCAGCACCAATTAAACCCAATCCCCCAGAATCACTTACAGAAGATGCAAGTTCCCATCCGCTACACCAAATCATACCTCCTTGAATTATCGGATATTTTATTCCAAAAAGTTGTGTTATTCTATTCATATTAATTCTATATTTGTGCTTAAAATTTACTCAGCCAAAATAAAACTAAATTATGAAAAAAGATACAGAAATTTTCAATTTGATTGAAAAAGAAGACTATAGACAAAGAAACGGAATTGAATTAATTGCTTCTGAGAATTTTGTAAGTGATGAAGTTATGCAAGCANTGGGTAGTTGTTTAACAAATAAATATGCTGAAGGATANCCTAGAAAAAGATATTACGGTGGATGTGAAGTTGTNGATCAAATAGAGCAATTAGCTATAGATAGAGCGAAAGAACTTTTTGGTGTAGAATATGTAAATGTTCAACCTCACTCTGGTTCTCAAGCAAATTCATCTGTCATGTTATCTTGCTTAAATGCAGGAGATAAAATTTTAGGTTTTAATCTTTCTCACGGAGGGCATTTAACTCATGGTTCTCCAGTAAATTTTTCTGGAAAACTATACAAAACATCTTTTTATAATGTAGAAAAAGATACAGGAAAAGTAAATTACGACAAAATAGAAGAAACTGCAATTTCAGAACAACCAAAAATGATTATTTGTGGAGCTTCTGCTTATTCACAAGATTGGGATTACAAAAAATTTCGTGAAATTGCTGATAAAGTTGGAGCTCTTTTAATGGCAGATATTTCTCATCCTGCAGGTTTAATTGCCGCAAAATTATTAAACGACCCTGCTCCATATTGTCATATTTTAACTACTACTACTCACAAAACCTTAAGAGGACCTAGAGGTGGAATGATAATGATGGGGAAAGATTTTGAAAATCCGTGGGGATTTAAAACTCTAAAAGGGAAAACCAGAATGATGTCTGCAATATTAAATTCAGGAGTTTTTCCTGGAAGTCAAGGAGGTCCTTTAGAGCATGTAATTGCTGCTAAAGCAATTGCTTTTAAAGAATCACTATCTCCAGATTTTATTGAATACGGAAAACAAGTTATTGCAAACTCTAAGAAAATGGCAAAATGTTTTGTAGAAAAAGGATATAAAGTAATCTCTGGTGGCACTGAAAATCACTGTATGTTAATTGACTTAAGAAGCAAAAATATTACCGGAAAACAAGCTGAGAATGCACTTGTTTTAGCTGATATTACAGTAAATAAAAATATGGTTCCCTTTGATACTCAATCACCATTTATAACCTCAGGAATGAGAGTTGGAACTCCTGCNATTACCACTAGAGGAATTAAAGAAGATAAAATAACATATATTGTTGACTTAATTGACGAAGTAATCATGAATTTTGAAGATGAAGATGTGATAAATTCAGTAAAGAAGAAAGTAAATAATTTGATGCAAGATTTGCCGATTTTTAAAAGTTAATATTATTTTCTAATGTTAAATATTGATACAAAAAAAGAAGATAAAGAGATATTAAACAAATATCGAAATCTGCTAAGAGCTTGTTCGGATAAAACAAATAAAAAAGATAAAAAAGATATACGAGCAGCTTTTAACCTNGCNGTTAATGCTCATAAAGATATTCGAAGGAAATCTGGAGAACCATATATTTANCATCCTATTGCTGTAGCACATATTGCTGCTAAAGAAATTGGGCTTGGATCTACTTCTATTGTTTGCGCTTTACTACATGATGTTGTTGAAGATACAGATTATGAAATTGAAGACATACAAAGGTTGTTTGGACCTAAAGTAGCAAAGATTATTGAAGGATTGACTAAAATATCTGAAGTATTTAATCAAGATGTTTCTTTACAAGCTGAAAACTTTAGAAAAATGTTACTGACACTTTCTGATGATGTAAGAGTTATCCTAATAAAACTTGCAGACAGATTGCATAACATGAGAACCTTGGACTCAATGCCTGTTGACAAAAAGAAGAAAATCTCTTCTGAAACACTTTATTTATATGCTCCTCTTGCTCATAGGTTAGGTTTGTATCCCATTAAAACTGAATTAGAAGATTTAGGACTCAAATACACAAAACTCGAGGAGTACAAGGAAATCTCTCAGAAATTAATAGACACAAAAGAAGACAGAACAAAATATATACGAAAATTTATCAGGCCTATAAAATCTGTTTTAAAAGAAAAAGAATTTAGTTTTGAAATAAAAGGAAGGCCAAAATCAATTTATTCCATCAGGAAAAAGATGACTAAACAAAACGTTGATTTTGATAATGTATTCGACAAATTTGCTGTTCGAATAATTATTGACACTCCAATAGATAGAGAAAAGTCTGATTGTTGGAGAATTTATTCTTTTGTTACTGATTTTTACAAACCAAATCCTGATAGATTAAGAGATTGGATATCTACTTCAAAATCCAATGGTTACGAATCATTACACACTACCGTTATGGGCCCTGAAGGAAAGTGGGTGGAAGTTCAAATCAGAACTTGTAGAATGGATGATATTGCCGAGAAAGGATATGCAGCACATTGGAAATATAAAAATAANAATACAAAAGAATCTTCTTTAGATGATTGGATAACTAAAATAAGAGAGTTGTTAGAAAATCCGGAAACGAATGCTATAGATTTCATTGATGATTTTAAATTAAATCTTTTTTCAAGCGAAATCTTTATTTTTACTCCTGAAGGAGATTTAAAAAAACTACCAAAAAATGCAACTGCACTTGATTTTGCATTTGAAATACATTCAGTAGTAGGATCTAATTGTTTGGGAGCTAAAGTAAATGGAAAGCTAGTCCCTTTAAGCCATGTTTTGTCTAGTGGAGATCAGGTAGAAATCATTACATCAAAAAAACAAAAACCAAAAAAAGACTGGTTAAAATTTGTTGTTACTGCTAGAGCAAAAGCAAAAATNAAATCTTCGTTAAAAGAAGAAAAAAAAGAAATTGCAACAAATGGCAAAGAAATTGCAGTAAGAAAACTAAGACATCTGAAAGTTAAACTAGACAGAAAAACTGAGACCGAACTAATTAAGTTTTTCAACTTGAAGACATCTTTAGATTTGTATTTTAAATTTGGAAGTAGAGCCATATTAAATTCACAAATTAAAGAATTTGTCAAAGCAAAGAATGCAGGATGGTACGAAACAATAAAACGAAAAATATATAAAAGTTCTCANCTTATCACTAATGGCAAATCTGAAAATAAAATTATTGTCTTCGGAAAAGATGAGGAAGTATTGCCTTATAAATTAGCTAATTGCTGCAATCCAATTCCTGGGGATAGAATTTTTGGATTTACTACTGTAGAAGATGGAATAAAAATTCATATAGATGATTGTCCTAACTCTATACAACTCCGATCAAACTACGCATACAGGATTTTAGAATCTAGTTGGGTAGATAAAGAAAAAATTGACTTTATTGCAACAATTAATGTAAAAGGAATTGACCGATTAGGACTGATTAATAATGTTACTAAAATTATTTCATCACAGATGAATGTAAACATGAGAGCTATCAATATTAATAGTGATGATGGGTTGTTCGAGGGAGAAATAACCTTATTTATACATAATGTAACTGTATTAAATATCCTTACGGAAAAACTAAAAAATGTAGATGGTATCACCAAAATAAAAAGAACTTATAAACACATTTAGTTTTTTATAAATATGCTTATTTTTTTTATTACTAAGCTAAGTATTTTTTATATTTTTACACTTTGTTAATTTTTAAATGTCAGAAAAAGATATACACAATAAAGTAACCGAAATTTTCACTAATTATTTAGAGTCAAATAATCAAAGAAAAACTCCTGAGAGATATGCTATTTTATCAGAAATTTATGATAATAATGGTCATTTTGATGTCGAATCTATGTATATAATGATGAAAAATAAAAACTATAGAGTTAGCAGAGCTACTTTATACAATACAATCGAACTTTTATTGGACTGCAAACTTATCCGAAAACATCAATTTGAAAAAACTCAAGCTAACTACGAAAGAAGTTTTTTAAGGAGGCAACATGATCATTTAATTTGCACTTCTTGTGATGAGGTAATAGAATTTTGTGATCCTAGAATTCAAAATATTAAAAATAGTATTTTAGAAAACATGCATTTTAAAATTGAAAGACATTCGTTAAATTTTTATGGAACTTGTAATAATTGTCAAAATAAAGAAAAATAATATATGAAGGCAGATGTTCTTTTAGGACTACAATGGGGAGACGAAGGAAAAGGTAAAATTGTAGATGTATTAACTTCAAAATATGATATCATTGCCAGATTTCAGGGAGGTCCAAATGCAGGGCATACTTTGGAATTTGATGGAATCAAACATGTATTACACACTATACCTTCAGGAATATTTCATAAAGGATCAATGAATATTATAGGAAATGGAGTTGTAATTGACCCTGTTATCTTTGAAAATGAAATCAATGAAATTGACAAATTAGATGTAGAAATGTCAGATCTTTTAATATCTAAAAAAGCACATTTAATTTTACCTACTCATAAACTTTTAGATGCTGCTTCTGAAAAAGCTAAAGGAAAGAATAAAATTGGTTCTACTCTAAAAGGAATTGGTCCTACTTATATGGACAAAACAGGTCGAAATGGACTTAGAATTGGTGATATTTCCGACAATAATTTTACTGAAAAATATGAAAAACTAAAAAATAAACATATTCAGATTCTGAATTTCTATGATTTCGACTATAAATTAAATGAGTTAGAAGAAAAATGGTTCGATAGTTTAGAGACTCTAAAAAGATTTCCTCATATTGAATCAGAACATTTTATGCATAAAGCAATTAAAGATGGAAAAAAGATACTTGCAGAAGGAGCTCAAGGAACTCTTTTAGATATTGATTTCGGTTCTTATCCTTTTGTTACTTCATCAAACACAATTACCGCAGGAGCTTGTACTGGTTTAGGTATTGCTCCAAATAAAATTGGAGAGGTAATTGGTATTTTTAAAGCATACTGCACAAGAGTTGGTAGTGGACCATTCCCTTCAGAACTTTTTGATGAAATTGGAGTTAGATTGGCTAAAATTGGAAACGAATTTGGATCTACTACTGGTAGAGCAAGAAGATGTGGATGGATTGATTTACCAGCACTTAAATATGCTATAAACATAAATGGAGTAACACAACTTAACATGATGAAGGCAGATGTTCTTTCAGGTTTAGAAACAATTAATGTTTGTACCCACTATATGTTAGATGGCAATAAAATTGATTACCTTCCGTTTGAAGATAACGAAAATTTAACTCCTATATATACAAAACTAAAAGGATGGGATAAAGATTTGATGCACATCTCTAGTTTAGATGAAGCTCCTCAAGAAGTACATGACTATATCGCATATCTTGAAAAAGAACTAGAAACTCCAATTAGTATTGTATCGGTGGGTCCTGACAGAAAACAAACATTCTTTAGATAATATTGAAATACATAATTTACATACTAATACTTTTTTTTAGTATTAATATTAATGCTCAATCTTCTGAAAAAATAGAATTATTAAATTCTGACAAACTTGTTAATGGCCCAAAAAATTCTGATTATTGGATTTGCTCTGGGAATGTTTCTTTTAAACATAATAAAACTATAATAAAATGCGATTCTTCTCATCATTACATGAAGAATAATAAAATGATTGCATTCGGCAACATTAGAATAAA
>PAKE01000034.1 GCA_002710495.1 Flavobacteriales bacterium | reverse complement strand
AGCACTGTTCATATCATCCCAGTTAAATATAGCTCTATCATGGATAACATCACTCATATTAACACCCGTTATTGCACCACAACTACTTGAATATGTACAACAAGAAGTAGAACCATTAGCATCACAACCTACAACAGCAGTAGCGTCATAGTTTATAGCGGTTGGATCTGTACAACCATAATATAGACAAGATCCATCATCTGTGTTAGCAGATGAGTAATAATTTATTGCAGTTGGATCTGTACATCCATATAAAATAGATACACATAATGATGGACAAGTAGCGGTACTATCATAATTAAATGATGCCGGATCCATACAACCATAAATACAATACACACAACTACCATCATCGACATTTGCAAGAGAATCATAATTTAATGCTGTGCTGTCTGTACATCCATAAATATCAAGAGATGTACATGGACTAGTATGCTGACCAATGTCTGACCAATCTTCATTAGATAAAACTGTCCATTCTGAGTTTAGTGAATCTGTTCCTGCTGAACTTGACCAATTTGTATTACCAATATTTATATCACACTTTCTAACTAAAACATGATCTTTTGTCGCTTCACTTACTCCAGCAACATCCCATCCAGATCCTGGATCTCCGTTAAAATCTCCAACATAATCAAGAATAATATATTCGTTGCCTGATAATACAGGAGTTGATGGTTCTACACCATAAACTAAAGCAAAACCATCATCACCATTACTTAAAGATGAATATGTCATATCTGCTTGAGCTAGAATAATTGAATCAGCTGATGAATGAGCTATAATGTAAACATCATTTGCTAAGATAACAGCGGTAGTATCAAAATCTACCCAATATTCATAAACACCAACAATCGACGGTGTATTAGAGACTCTTGTAAGAGCATAAGAAGATAAATCAATAGAATTTGAAGTAGAATTATATATTTCTAGATATTTGTTATTTGAACTCCCTTCACCATATTCTGAGAAAAATAAATCTTCTTTATCAACAAGAAGAATACAACCTCCATCATCTGTATTTGCAGTAGAGTCAAAATTCATTGCATTAGTATTCATACACCCAAAAACAGGGTTTATACAACTACCATCATCATAACATGCTGCAGAATTATAATTAAATGCCAGTGAATCTGTACAACCTGAAACAAAACAACACGAACCATCATCTGTATTAGCGTTAGGATTATAATTAGCAGCAGTTGAATCAGTACATCCATTTACAGATATTATACATGAACCATCATCATAACATGCTGAAGAATTGTAATTAGATGCCAGTGAATCTGTACACCCTAAAACAAAACAACAAGAACCATCATCTGTGTTAGCATTAGAACTATAGTTAATAGCAGATGTATCAGTACATCCATAGACAGGATAAATACAACTACCATCATCAATTGTTGCTAGTGAATTATAATTCGTTGAATTAGAATCAGTACATCCATAAATAGGAGCAGATTGACATGGAGATGTATGTTGACCAATATCTGACCAATCATTTTGAGGTAAAACCACCCACTCAGAATTCAGAGGGTCAGTTCCAGCTGATAAGTTCCAATTTGTATTTCCTGCAATTACTGAACATTTTCTTACCAATGTATGATCTTTTGTTGCATCCGTTATTCCAGAGACATCCCAGCCNTTACCAGGGTCAGAACCATCTTCCCCAATTGCATCAATAAGAACTCCATTTTTCACTAATCCTACAGCATCATCACCAGTCCAACTTGCCTGACTCCAAGCAACATCTCCAGCTGAGCTAATAATTGGATCAATATTTGAACTTGAATGATAAATAATATAGACATCATCATCTGCAAGGTTTCCAGATAGATTTAAAGTATATTCTGGCCAAGAACCTCCATTTGTAATTTTCCAGATCTGATATTGAGATAAATCAACGCTTGTACCTGTTGGATTATAAATTTCTATGTATTTATTATACCCACTACCTTCTCCATATTCAGATATAAATAAATCTGATGTTGGTTGTGAATTCACAACTATAACACCAGTCATACTAGGAATATGTGGGTCGCATTGATAATTATATGTTCCAGACAATGAAAAGACATGTGTAAAAGTCCATCCAGGTCCTACAGAATTTCCAAAACCTTCTGGATTTAAAGGAAATGTTGATAATGTTGCATTTACATTGTGGAATCCACTAGTATTAACCCAATTAACTGTATCTCCAATATTAATGGTTAAATTATTTGGAGAAAATGTCATACCAGCAGTATTAATTGTGTGTNAACTTTGAGTAATTCCTAAAAATGGAATNCAAAACAAAAAAAGTAATAGTTTTTTCATAATAAATTGATTGTAATTAATAAAATATATTTGTCGTAATACAGTCGATAAAATTAAGCAATTAAAAATAAAAGATTGGAGAAACTTATAAAATATTATTTTTTAATTTTAAGATTTAAAATACTATCTATATTTTTGCTAAATGAGAAAACAAAACAGGAGGAAACCTCTATTTTTAGAAAACATTGAAATAATAGATACTGCAAACAAAGGAAAATCATTAGCAAAACATGATGGTAGAGTTATTTTTGTTCAGGGTGGAGTACCAGGTGATATTTGCGATATTACTGTTTTTAAGAGAAGAAAAAAGTTTTGGGAAGCTCGTATAGAAAAAATACATACTCTTTCAGTTAGAAGATCAGAACCAAAATGTGAACATTTTAGAACTTGTGGTGGNTGCAAATGGCAAAACATGAATTACACTTCTCAANTAGAGTTTAAACAAAATGAAGTACTCAACAATCTAAAAAGAATTGGAGGTGTAGAATTACCAGAAAATGAAGAAATTATTGGAAGTGAAAACAAATATTTTTACCGTAATAAAATGGAGTTTACCTTCTCTAACAAAAGGTGGCTCACTTTAGANGAAATACAATCAGATGCAGAGATTGCAGATAAAGACGCACTTGGATTTCATGTTCCAGGCATGTTCGACAAAGTAATTGATCTTAATAATTGCTACCTACAGAAAGAACCTTCCAACTCTATTCGCCTCTCTGTAAAACAATTTGCAGATAAAAACGGACTAAGCTATTTTGATATCAGAAATCATGAAGGACTATTAAGAAACTTACTTATCCGTACTTCTTCTACAAACGATTTAATGGTGTTAGTTCAATTTTTTGAAGATGATAAAAAGAATATCAATTTACTGATGGAACACATCAAAATNTCTTTCCCNGANATTACATCTTTATTATATGTAATCAACCAAAAAGCAAATGANACTATGTATGANCAAGATATTATTTGCTTTAATGGTAAAGATCATATTATGGAAGAAATGNATGGATTACATTTTAAAATTGGAGCAAAATCATTCTTTCAAACTAATAGCAAACAAGCAAAAATTCTGTACAAAAAAACAAAAGAACTAGCAGCAATTACTGAAAACGACTTAGTCTATGACCTTTATACCGGAACAGGGACTATTGCACAATATGTTGCAACATCAGCTAAAAAAGTTGTTGGAATAGATTCTGTGGAAGAAGGAATAAAAGCAGCTTACGAAAATACCGAACGAAACAAGATTGAAAATTGCACTTTTTATACTGGAGATNTGAAAGAAATTTTTACAGATGAATTCATTTCAGAAAATGGGAATCCTGATATAATAATTACGGACCCACCAAGAGATGGTATGCATAAAAAGGTAGTAAAACAAATCCTTAAAATTGGAGCCAAACGCATTGTGTATATAAGTTGCAATTCTGCCACTCAAGCTCGTGATTTATCTTTAATGGATAATTTATATAAAGTAACACAAATACAACCTATTGATATGTTTCCACAAACACATCATGTAGAAAATATTGTTATTTTGGAATTAAAANAGTAACTTTAGCACAAATAAAAACTCTATTAATTATGAAAAAGAACACAATTATTACTAGTGCGTCAATGATATTGTTTTTATCAGGAATATCTAACCTTATTAGAATATTTTATGATTGGNATATCAAAATTATTTCAAAGAGCTCAGAGAATATATGGGAACTGCCTCTTTGGGGAAGTTTTTTAAGCGCTATTATTACATTATTCTTAGCATATAACTTAATAAAAATAAAGAATAAAANATGAAAAATATTTGGAATAGATTAAAGGATTTATATGATCAAAATCCAACTCTATTTGGAGTACTTCTTTTTATTGACCTTACAATAATCTACTTCTTAATTCAGTGGTTAATTTCCTAGAGTATACTTAATACCAAAAAAATAAGTTCTTGGAAGTGAAGGGCCATAAACAAAGTTACTATCCCTATTCTTAAGAGAATCAAAATTATTCTGATATTGGTTAAAAATATTTTTTATTCCAACACTTAATTCAAGATTATTTTCTTGATCAAGTATAATCTTATAAGATGACTTGATTCCAACATCAAAGAATTGTTCAGTTGAGAAGTATTCATCAACTATCTGTTCAGGTGATCCAGAAAGATGAATGACCTCCATTTTACCAGTATAAACTAAATTAATAGAGGAATTAAAATTCTTATTTGGCACAAAATTTAACGTATAATAACCATAATCTCTGGGAGTTCTCAAGAACTCACTTTTAGAAGAGAGATTTTCAGATATTTTGACTGGATCATCATATATACTAGATTGAAGAGTGTAACCAGCAAGTAACTGTAGTTTATTATTATAGTTTAATCTCAGTTCAAGACTAACTCCTTTCACAGTAGCTCCTTTACCATTTCTCTTCTCAAATAAATCTCCAAAATTATCAGAACCTAGTGGAAAAAGATAAAAAGCATTTTCTAATCTAGTATAAAAACTTTCTAACGTAAATCCAGCAATATAATTATGTTTAACTTTATCATAATTTATTGAAGAGCTAAAACTATTTGATTGTTCTGATTGTAAGTTATCAGACAAATCAACNCTAGAAACACCTCCACCAGCAAAAGCAATATGAAGATCAGCATCAAAAGCTTGTGGAGCTCTAAACCCTGTACTCCAAGTAGATCTAAATTGAATGTTGCTAAGTGTTTTATAAATCATAGATATTCTCGGACTTAATACAATATTATCTAACATATTATGTTTGTCAATTCTAAATCCTGAAAGGATATTTATCTGATTGTTTAAATCCAAATCAGACTGCAAGAAAAAACCTAAGTCTTTAGTAGTTTGTTCAATATTATAATTATAAGTTTTAATCTCATCTAGGATAAAATCCTTAACAAATTCAGATCCAAAAGTAGTTACGGAATTCTTNAATAGAAAATCTTTTACATTTATTTGCACTCCCAATTGATTTGTACTGTTATCTGAATACCCATATGGAGGGCTAGTTAAATGATCTAAATCTAAAGGAGTTCCAACTACTGGACGAATCCCAGTATAGTGGGTTCTTTCTGTCTTTTGCATTGCTATATAAGAGACAAAAGATAAATTGTCATTTATTACTCTCGTATAATCGGCATTCGCGAAGAAGACATCATGTAATCTTTCCTCTGATTGCATTGCAAAATGAGGAGCATTAATAATCATCTCCCCTCCATATCTATATTCATTTATACTTGCAATATTCATCTCTAATTTCTCTTCTTTTGATGGAATAAAGTAAAAGGTTGAACCAAAAGATTGATCTTTTATCAAAGGTAATTCTGAAAAGTTATCTGAATTATGATCATACCACTCTCTATTTCTATTATTAAAGAAGAATGCAGAACCAAATTTCTTATTTGAGGAAACAATAGTAGAATTACCAGAAATAATTCTATCATTAGAAGAATTATTGATTCTTAAATAGTTTGAAGATAAAGAGGAGGTATTATTCTTTGGCACTTTAGTGATTACATTAA
This sequence comes from Flavobacteriales bacterium, assembly GCA_002710495.1. Classification (GTDB taxonomy): domain Bacteria; phylum Bacteroidota; class Bacteroidia; order Flavobacteriales; family BACL11. The sequence goes on along the minus strand of PAKE01000034.1, from coordinate 11,147 downwards.
CTACACCACCAATAGCACTAGATCCATACAATGATGAGCCTCCTCCCTTAACCACCTCAATTCTTTCAATCATATTTGTTGGAATTTGTTCCATTCCATAAAGACCTGTTAACGGACTAAATATTGGTCTACTATTTATCAATATCTGAGAATATCCTCCCGATAAACCATTCATTCTCAATTGAGTATAATTACAGGTCTGACAATCTGTTTCAGTCCTAATGCCAGTTTGGAAATTTAATCCCTCAGAAAGATTACAAGCATTAACCTGATTAAGTATTTTATTAGAAATAATACTTACAAGTACAGGATTTTCAGTTTGCTTTTTAAACGTTCTTGTTCCTGTAACAACTATCTCATCAGTAAAATTAGATGATTCCACTAAGATGATATCACTTTTTGTGATTCCATTAATCAAAAATTCTTTTCTAGAAGTTTCATAACCCAAACAACTAACTACAAAAACATAATTACGATTCTCTAAATTACTAAAATAAAAAGACCCTTGATTGTCTGAAGAAAAACCTATATTAGTACCTTCAATATGAATGTTTGCGAAAGAAATATTATCACCATCTACAGATCTAATTTTACCAGAAAAGCTCTGACTACTAGCATATGCACTTATAAAGATAAATAAATAAAATATATATTTCATTTGTTTTTTTTAGACTGCAAATATATTTATTTTTAGGCAAGACTAAATTATTTGTTAAGTTTTTTTATTTGTATTTTTGTAAATATGTTATCTAAAGCAGTAGAAAATTATTTGAAAGCAATTTTCTCATTATCAGAAGAAGGAAATGATAATGTTAGCACCAACTCAATTGCAAAAAAACTCAACACAAAAGCTTCTTCTGTAACAGATATGTTAAGAAAACTTACATCAAAAAGTTTAGTGAATCATGAAAAATATAAAGGTGTAAGTTTAACAACAAAGGGTAAAAAATTAGCTACAAATATTGTTCGTAAACATAGGTTATGGGAAACGTTCTTAGTAGATAAACTACATTTTAACTGGGATGAAGTACATGATGTAGCCGAACAATTAGAACATATTAAATCTGATAAGCTAGTTACCCTATTAGATGAGTTTTTAGGAAATCCAAAATTTGACCCTCATGGAGATCCAATTCCAGATGAATTTGGAAAGTTTCCGACTTCCAATTCAACTCCTCTTTCTAATTTAAAAGAAGGGGATAAAGGAATAGTAATGGGAGTATCTCAAGATAATTCTACTTTTCTAAAATTTTTAGATAAAATAGATATAAAATTAGGGAATCTTATTTTGGTGAAAGATATAATTGAGTTTGATAGCTCAGTAGAAATCCTAATAAACAATAAAGAGTCTCATATTAGCTTGGAAGTTGCAAGAAACATCTTAGTAAAACAAAAGTAATGTTACTAAAAATACATCCTAAAAACCCAAACAAAAGGGAAATTAAACAAGTAATTGAGTGTTTGAAAGATGGAGGCATTATTGTATATCCTTCAGATACTGTTTATGGTATTGGTTGTGATATCTTCAATAAAAAGTCCGTAGAAAGAATAGCTAAAATAAAAGGAAGAAATCTGAAAAAAAATAATTTTTCATTTATTTGTTCTAACTTGAGTCATATTACAGATTATACAAAACAGATTGACAATACAGTTTATAAATTAATGAAAAGGAATCTCCCTGGACCTTTCACATTTATTCTGAATGCAAATAATAGTATTCCTAAATTATTTAAGACTAATAAGAAAACTGTTGGCATTAGAATTCCTAATCATAATATTCCACTAGAAATTGTTTCTCAACTAGGCAATCCCATCATAACTTCATCTGTAAAAGATGATGATAAACTTATAGAACATTCAACTAATCCGGAATTAATTCATAAAAGACTAGAACATTTAGTAGATATTGTAATTGATGGTGGATATATAGGAAATATTCCTTCTACAGTTGTTGATTGTACTAAATCAGAATTCGAAATTTTAAGACAAGGCAAGGGGGATTTAATCCTTTAAAAATTCTTAAGTTCTTTACTTTTAAACATAAATGGAAGTAAATCAGCTACCGAATTTACAATAATAATATCATCATTTGGGTGATGAAGTAAAATCTTAATATTTTTATCTTGTTTTACTTCATATTCTGCAATTGCTTGCCTACACGAACCACAAGGAGAAACTACATCAGTAAAATCAAACTTTTTAGATACTGCTGAAATTGCAATCTTTTTAATTTTGACGTTAGGGAATTTTGCTCCTGCATAATATATCGCTACTCTTTCGGCACATAGACCTGATGGATACGCTACATTTTCCTGATTATTACCAGAGATAATTTCACCATTCTCAAGTAATACAGCAGCTCCAACCATAAATCCTGAATAAGGAGCATAAGCAGATTTTAGTGAATTTATCGCTAAATCAACTAAACTATTTTCTTCTTTAATCAAAGAGCTCTTATTAGTCTGATAAAACGTAGTAGTTATCTTTTTTTCTATCATAATTTATAACTTAATGAAGTTCCTAAAATAAACATATTTTCTGGATTATCTGTTTTTAAACTCTGTTGAATTCTATAAAAAAAATCTGCATTTAAATCTTTAAATATTGGTTGAGAAAAACCTATTGTATATCTTAATTTCTCAAACTCTTTATTCATATTCATAAAAAATTCAAATTGTAAAAATGGTTCAAATGGTGTTTTTCGTACATTATAAGAAACATCTACTTTTTGTCTAAATAAAGTAGACAAACCTGATCTATTTCCTTGATACTGAACTCTATCTCTAAAAGATATTTTAAATCTTTTACATTTATATCTTGAAGAGAAATCAGAATAATATCTATGTTTGTTTTTAGAAGAGAAATCCAAATCAAAGTCGTTAGAGAATCTATAACCAAAAGAAACTTCAAAATCAGTTTTCTTTATCCTGTGAGATATTTTTACATCTGTAAAGTTTTTAGAGATCAATGATGAATTCTCACGAAATCTGAATCCTTCTTTTACAGAAATATTAGTTCTTTTATAAATCTTTTTACTAATCCTTATACTGCTCCAACTCTGAAAATCATTTTGCTGAGAGTATGCAGAAAGCGTACAAATTAATAAAAGTAAAAAACTATTTCGAATCGTCTTCATAATAGAAGATTCTGATATTTGCTATATCTTTAAGGAAATCAATTCTTCTTATCTCATATCTAACAATATTAAGACCCGTTCTTTCTTTTAAATCCTCAAGAAGCTCCTCTTTATTCTCTGGTTTTATAAGTTCAATTTTTTCGTAAATAATATTTCTTCTACTTTCATGCCTTAGCAACCATATTCTCTCCATTCCAAATGTAACAAAAACTAACAGTAAGTTAGCAAAAACTAATTCTGCATGACTAATTTTCTTATTTGCAAGTGCATTTACTACTGATATACCTATCACTAAAAACAAATATGTCATTTCCTTAATTGGAATTGGATCGGTTCTGTACCTAATAATACCAAAAATAGCAAATAAACCAAGAGCGAATCCTAATTGGAGTTTTACACTATCCAGAAGTACACACAGTAAAAATACAGTTAAACTAATTAGTAGATAAGTAAATAAGTAGTCTTTATTTTTGGTAACAGGATAGTAAATATACCTAACAATAATTAAGATAATGAACAAGTTGAAAATACCTTTTGTTATTAATTTCCAAAAATCTTCCGCATCATAAACTGGAGTTCCTAAAAACTCTAATTGGTTATCTTCTTCAACCTTTTTGTCTTTCTTTTTATCCTTAATTTTATCTGAATTATTATCTGACAGCTCGACATCTAATTGATTGGACAAATCATTTTGAGCATAAGTATTTGTAGTTCCTACAAACAAAAATGATATTAACGCAAATAATAGTAATCCTTTTTTCATCTTATTGTAATTTTAATTTATTTATAAATAATGATTTTTCTTTAAATCTATTCTTTTTAAGTTTGGGATTTAAGCTTAATGTAGACATACAATACTTACTTAAACGCATTGGCAATATACTCATTTCTTTTGCTACTCTCATAAAATCAGAAGATCTACTCATTCTTTCTTGTTTTACCTCAGCAATCACAATATTTTTTAAATCTCCTTCATCTTTTTTATTATTAAAAGTAAGATTGATATCCATGGTTAATCTTTCCTTTTGTGTTTTATGTACAAATGTAACTCTACTAAAATTAATCCATTGTTTTGCACTTACTTCAATAGGATAACCAATAATCTTATGAATATATTTTTGTTGTTGTTCAGTTATCTCCTCAGAAATTGAATCAACCTTTATTCGTTTTTTTATAGTTTTACCTTTGTTGTTTTTAAGTTTTATCTCTAAAAAAGTGAGACCACTACCAACATATTCTCTGAATCTAATTTTGTTTCTGTTAACCCTTCTATTGTGATGCTCAATATAAAATTTTCTATCCTCTGTATCAAAATAAAGTGATTTGTAATCATGAATAAGATTTCCATCAATTAACAACACTTTATAAAAAGGAGATAGTTTTTCTAGAAATTCTGGAAGTCTTGAAAAATTAAAGACAAACTTAGTATCTGTCCGGCTCATTAATTTTACATCATCCATTTCAGATAGTGTAATTGTTTCAAATTTATTTAATTGTAATTTAAAATTCACTATCTACTAATAACAAAACTTTCTAAAACAACATCACTATTATTTTCTGATATTGTAGTATGTTTAAAAACAGGATAATCATAAGTAAGTGTGTTTACAACAATACTGTCCACATAAGTATATATCGTGTAATCTCCTTGTCTTAAATACTGAAAATGAAAATTACCGTTCCAATCTGTTTCGGTTTTATCATCAAAAATATCATTCTCATTATCAGAATAAATAATATAAACATCCTTACTGGATTTAGGATAATATATTGTGTCCATATTTGATGTTTGTGCATTAAAAGTGGTAGTAAAATAAGTTATATTTCCAGATATTGTAGAAGTACCTCCTTCTCCAGCTGGTTTTTCACAAGCTGTTATCGATAAAATTGTTACAATGAATAAAAGTACTTTTTTCATTTTAATGTTTTATTATTTTCACAACCGAAAGCCCAGATTTTACAAAATAAATACCACTCTCCCAGTCTGAAATATTAATTGTAGTTGTATTATCTGGTCCATAGACCAATTTACCAATCATATTATATACTTCTACTTTTTGGTTTGTTCCCAAGATATATATTTTACTGTTTGAGGGGTTCGGATATACTCTAATTTTTGAAGTAAGAGAAATATTTTTCTCTGAAGAAACACTCTGATTATTTAAGTCTTGAGATTCTTCTTGATGTATAAAAACCCCATCTCCGTTTGGAACTCTTGCGTAAGCCACATCTGTAGGCATATTTACAAAATGAACTGCATCTACAACTACTCCACTTGGATCCGTTAAATATACTTCCTCCTGATCTGCAGATAAACGATATGTTGTATGTAAGCCTGTTTGAGAACTACCCGCAGTATCGCACCAAATAATTTTATAATCGTTTGCTTGTATTACAGTGTTGGGGAAAATCCATTTTGCAAGGTCATTCTCATTATCAGAAAGATAAAATCCTTCTAAATTAATTGATGTATTTCCTCCATTATATAACTCAACCCAATCATCATATTCTCCATCCTGATCTGATACCTTAGAAAAATTAGCAGCCATTATCTCATTTATAACCAATCCGCTTACAACCGCAATTTGATGAAACTCTTTTTCTGCTCTTTGAGGAGAAAAAATACCTGAGTTAGTATTTTCAGCATAAATATAATACTGAACATCACGTGCATCTACACTGAGAGTCGCTCCATAAACTCCATCTCCCGCTGCTCCATCTCCATTGTTTCCATCATCAAACATCTGAATCTTTTCAAACTTATCATTAAATGTAAAACGATATCCAACATAAGCATAATCTGAACTTTGTATCTGGGCTGTAATATTTATAGTAGAATGAGGTAAAACGGAAGAGTTATTCAATGCCAAAATTGTTGGAGTATTAGATGTAAACTCTGATAAGTTCTGTAAAAATGTAATTCTATCATTCATTAACTCAGAAAGACCAATGATTGGATTTACTCCAACTGATGAATTTAAATTGTCTGTAAAGTCAGTATAAGAATAAAATGTATTCGGATCCGCAACTACATCAGTATCTATTATTTGTTGCAACTGAGCAGCTCTTACAGTATAGTTATTATTAGAAAATTGCTCATCTAATATTGTACGCATATGAGCGATATACATTCTTTTATACCTATCACTAGAGAAAATTTGAGAAGTAAGTTTGTTACTAGCCTCATTGCTATTATGAAAAACATCTAACTCTTGTAAATCAGTATTAGTTACAGGGTTTGGCAATCCATTTGTGAAAGATCCAAAAGACATATTCATATCCCATAACAAAGGAGAGAACCTACCATTATTATCTTTAAATAAATAAAAATTATGAGGAATAGAATTAATAGGTCCATCAAGGCAAACTGTAAGGTTTTCAAATGCCATCATCCATAGTGTGCGATCAATATCCAATACATTTTCCACNTCNGTAAAATGGTTNTTTAGAGTATCTAAAAANNNACCTAATTTAGCCCAATCNNNGGTAGATTCCATTTCATATGCTCTTTGGTAACAGTTAGTGTCGGCATAATATTCTAGAATGCCTAATTGCCCCATACATCCTTGAACTGATAAGCCCGTATTATCAGCTTTAAAGAAAGGTCCTTTACGCTCATGAAAATGTTCATTGGTAAAATCATCATCAATTGATTGAACACAGGTATATAAACCAATTAAAATACCATCCACAAACACATTTGCATAAGTAGCTTTTGATGCAGGCATGTACTCTCTTGCCATTTCATAACTTATCACTTCACGCACAAAAGACGGATCTCTAAATCCATTAGAAAGCTTTAGTACATTATAACCATCAATAGACTGCCCATTATTAACATAATCTAGTTTAATATTTAATGGATTCTTTACATTATTGACATTGTACGAACTATTTCCTTTGTATTTAATTCCTACATCTTGATCGACTTCACCGTCAATTATTACTGAATCAGCAACTAATCGCTCACCTATATTATTCGCATAATATGAGTCGAGTATATTATCCCAATTAGGTTCGTTAAAGAAAATCTCAATATTACGAACTCCAACATCAAATACATCCTGACAAAAAGATGAAATGGAAGATGATAAAAGAAGAATTGAGAGTGTTAATTTTCTCATTTTAAATTTTTGGTAAAGTTAAAAAATTAAAAGAAATTTATTCTATTATAACTTTTTGATTTAAAATTTGATCTTCAGACCTCAAAACAAGATGATAAATTCCAGATGGAAGATGAGATAAATTAATTGAAATTTCATTTTGAAAATGAATCTTTTCAGAATATATTAAACTACCTAATACATTATGCACTTCTATATTTTTAAGATTTTCATCACACGAAACTGTTATAATCCCAGAAGAAGGATTTGGAAATACCTCAATATGAGCAATAGAAACAGAATTTAAAGAACTAGGAATAGAATATATTTTAGAGACTCCAGTACTAGTTGCTACCCAAACATTATCTTCAGAATCTATTGATAATCCTCTTACATTTGGTCCAACTAATCCATCTGAAACATGAAAATCTTCCCATTGATTTCCATCCCAATAAGCTATCCCACCTTCTGCCAAATAACCAACATAAATAGCAGCCCATATTCTTCCATATGAATCCATTGCAATATCCACCACAGGATTTAAAGTGTCTGGAGGAGGCATTATATACATCCTAGTATGCTGAGTAAAAGATGTATTAGATGCATTCAAAACCGACATTCCACTTCCAGTACCTATCCACTTATTATCTTGGTTATCGATTAGTAACGCAGTTACATTTTGTGAAAGTAATCCGTTTGAAGTGTCATATACAGTAAATGTTGTTCCATCAAAATGAGTAACACCACCTANTGATGAAGCAAACCACTTATCTCCATTGGAGTCAAAAGCAGTAGCATTCACCCCACTCCAATGCAAATCAGGGGAAGAGTAAGACTCCCAAGAGTTACCATCAAAATAAGAAACTCCTTGGTTAGTTCCAATCCATATTCCTCCATTTTGATCCTCATCAATACTTTTAACTTGATTTCCAACAAGACCGTTGGTATTATCATAAGATATCCAAGAAGTGTTAGAAGCAGGAACTTGAGCTCCAAAATCAGTACCTATCCACAATTGTTCCTGACCAATGAGTGGTAGAATTTTGGTTAATTTAATTTCTTTAATATTCTCTGAAACCATTCCTGAGAGTGGACCTGTTAGGTTATAGGTTTCCCAAGAAGATACTGATTGATTAAAACCTTGCGCTCCAAGTGAAGTGCCAAACCATACATTATCATTTACATCTATATCTATACATTCCACAAAATTATCTAAAAGCCCATCTGCAGTCGTGTAATTTGTAATTGTTTGAGCATTACTATTAATCAAGAAAAGGAAAGAAATTAGAAAAGAAAAAAGTTTCATAATTATTTGATTTTAATTAGTTTAATTGTTGTGTTACTATCACCCTTCAAATGTACAAAATAAAGTCCGTCACTCCAAGAAGAGGTGTTAATAGGTTTTTCTNAATGATTTGACTCTAGAATTATTCTACCAAAAATATCCATCACAAAAAATCCTTCCTCAGAAACAACATTTAACTTTTCTGAAAATGGATTAGGATAACAAACATAAGGTGATAAGGGAATATCTTCAGCTGCAGTAGTGTTATTGTTTTTGTGAAAAGTTGGAGTCATCATTGTAAAAGGTCCTGTTCCATTTGGATTTCTAGCAAAAGAAACATCATCCATTTGAGGGAGATAAGTTATTGAATCGATTATTGAACTATCCAAATTAGATAAAACAAGTCGTTCTCCTAAATTAGAAAGTTTAAAGTTTGCATGTTCTGATCCTTGATTACCATCTTCATCAGACCAAATAATAAAATATGAGTTTGGAGCAATTATATGATTGGGTAAAGCCCATTTATGAAGATTAGTAATTGTATCGGTTATAAATAATCCATTTGTAGAAATTGGAAAATTTGTAGTATTATATAGTTCTATCCAATCTTCAAACTGTCCGCTATTATCTGTAACTGTACTTACATTATTGGCCATCACTTCATTTATTACTAAATCTCCAGAACTTAAACCAAACTGAATGGAATAGTGCTCATAAGCTGCTCTTACAGGAGAAAACACTCCTGAGCTATCGTTATCTGCATAAAAGTAATAATCAATTGAATTAGAACAATTACTAATCTTACATCCGTAAACTCCATCTCCAGCTGCTCCATCATTATGAGTTCCATCATCAAACATTTCTTTATTTTTAAATCTTTGATTTTCTCCAAATCGATAAGATATTCTCACATAAGTAGCATCCAAAACCTCAGTTATTACCCATAGATTATCTCCTAAAATTATGTTTTGAGAAGTTGAAGTGTTACTAATAGAAGGCTCTCCAGAATATCCGGAATAAGAACTTAAATAGTTAGAACGATCATCCATTAACTGTGTAATTCCAGGACAAATAGATGCCACTAATGAAACTTGATTAGTAAGATTTGAAGTGAAATCAGAATAGGAATAAAATTTATTTGTATCACTTTGTACATCTTGATCAATCAAATTCTGCAAATATTGTCCTCTAACAAAATAATCCTGATTTATAAAATTCTCTTGCATTATTGTTCTAATGTGTGCCAAATACATTTTCCTATTCCTTTCAGAAGAAAATAGATTCCTCATTAATGGCCTTGGAGATACTGATATAAGATTATGATGCACTAATGGGTCCATCTCTTGGGCTTGTGTAATATCAAATCCATTAAAATACAATTGAGAAGCATCTGTTAATCTAAATCCTCCAAAAGACATATTAAAATCCCATAAAATAGGGTTAAACTGTTTTGTTCTATCCTTATATAAATAATAATTCTGTGCATATCCAATGTAAGAATCAAAATTTATAAGAGTATAATTAATAGCATGCATCCAAAGATTCCTGTCTACATTCAGAACTTTTTCTACACTATCAGGNAAATTATTTAAAGTATCTATCAGATTATATAAATCTTCCCAACCATAATCAGACTCTATACTATANTATGGAACATAATTCGTACTATCTGTTCCATGAGAATTACTTAAATTAGAATTTTCCCCACCTATTTGAATATTTATATTCTCAGGATTGCATTTAAAAAATGCATTGTANTTACTGTCAAAATGATCTATCAAGAACGATTTATTTACTGCCTCTACATTTGTATACAAACCCCATAAAGTATCGTTAATATATAAATTAGTAAAGTTTGCNTGAGAAGAAGGCATGTACTTTCTGGAAATCTCATAACTCAACACCTCTCTGATAAAAGAAGGATCCTGAATTACATTAGAAAGTTTAAGTTTATCAATTCCTTGGTGATCTTGTCCATCAATTATATAATCTAGTTTTATGTTAAATGGATTCTTAACCCTATTTACACTTACTGAACTAAATCCTTTATACCTCACCCCCACACTATCATAAGTACTTCCGTCAATAGTTAAATCTGCAAGAATTCTATCGTTATCTCCAACTACATAAAAGCTATCTAAAAGATTATCCCAATTAGATTCATAAAAATATAAGCGAATTTCTCTTACTGTATCTACATCATAGAAATTAGATTGAGAAAATGAATTTATTTGTAATACAAACGCAAAAATAAATAATAGGAATCTCTTAAACATTTTCTATTTTATATAGGAAATTCTTTTTGTATATAATTTCCCAGTATTACTTATTATATTTACAATATATACTCCTTCAGAATAATCCTCTAAATTTATTTTTTCCTTAAACTCACCTGAAAAACTACTTATTTCTCTATTTAAAATTTCCTGCCCTAATGTGTTATATATCCCAATCTTAATTTCATCACTAGAAGGAGATTCAAATTCAATAGTAACAATGCTATTAGTAGGATTTGGAAAAATAGATATAGAGTTATTTATGTCTTCCAAAGATGTAGATTGACACTCAAGATTACAATCATTTATTGATGAATATTGTCCATTCCCTGTTCCAGGATCAAAAC
>PAKE01000033.1 GCA_002710495.1 Flavobacteriales bacterium | reverse complement strand
CTTCTATAAAGTTCATCTGTTACATATTTTTGTCAAAAATAGATAAATTTTTAAATCTATACTCTAATATCTTACATCTAATAACTAATATTTTATCTTTGCTTTATGATATTTATTACTGGAGGAACAGGATTGGTTGGGTCTCATATCTTATTAAAATTATCTCAAAAGAACATCTCATTTAAGGCTTTAAAAAGGGGGAGAAGTTCTTTAGATGTTTGTAAAGATGTATTTTCGTATTATAACGCAGAATCACAATTCAATCAGATAAAATGGGTAAATGGAGATGTAAATGATATTCCTTCTTTAGAAGAAGGGATGAAAAATTGTACGAAAGTTATTCATGCTGCAGCTATAGTTTCTTTTCATAATGATGATGAAGAAATAATGNGTAAAATTAATGTCGAAGGAACGATAAACATAGTGAATGTTGCTCTATCTGCAGGCATTGAAAAGCTTTCCTATATTAGTTCGATAGCTGCCCTAGGAAGAAACAACACTTCTGATATTGTTGATGAGAATTGTGATTTTAAAATCAGCAAAAAGGAAAATAATTATTCTCTTTCAAAATATTATTCGGAGCAAGAAGTTTGGAGAGCTTCACAAGAAGGGTTAGATGTAGTAATCTTAAACCCTTCTGTCATTCTAGGACCAGGAGATTGGACAAAAGGAAGTTCTCAGATTTTTCGGAAGATTTATGATGGATTAAAATATTATACAAGCGGTTCTACTGGATATGTTGATGTTACAGATGTAGCAGAATGTGCAATTGGATTGCTTGAATCTGATATAAAAAATGAAAGATTTATTATTAATGGAGCAAATTTAAAGTTCAGAGAATTATTTGATATGATTGCTGAAGGATTTAATAAAAAGAAAGCTACTATAAAAGTAACTCCATTAATGAAAGAATTAGCTTGGAGAATAGAACTTCTTCGATCCTTTATTACAGGAAGAAAACCTCTTATTACGAAAGAAACTGCAAACTCTGCTATGAAAAAAAGCAGTTACTCAACCAAAAAAATACAAGATACAATCTCATTTAAATTCGTTCCAATACAAGAAAGTGTGAAAAAATATTGTCAATGGTTTTCTGAAAGAAACTAATCAGTTAACTGATTTCTTTTTTCTTCCAGATTTATTAATATCTCTTCATGAATCTTTTCAAATAAGCCTGGTCTTTCCGAATAATACTGTAGTGTATTTTCAAAATCGGTTTTACTTACATTATAATCAGATAGAATCTCCTGATAATCTGAATTATTTACTCTATTTAACTTAAAGTCTGATTCTACCAAATAAATTTTTTCCAGAATATTNGCAAACTGATCCTTTAGAATAATATTATGATTTTGTTCTTTTTTTTCAGAGCAAGAAAATAATATTAAGAAAGAAAGTAAACAAACATATTTCATTATACAAATGTATTTTATTTAGGTATATTTGCATCATTATTAATTAATAAATTTTGTAAAATGAAAAAAATAATGTCAATTTTCAGTGTTGTTTTTTTTGCCTTTACACTTACTCTAAGTTCTTGTGGTGAATCTAATACTAATAAAGAGTCAGTTGAGTGTTCAGATGGNGATGATGCAGTTGCTAATGTATGTGCTAATAAAGGAGAGGGATGTTTAGATGATCATTCTTGTTGTGCTATGGAATCTGCTAATTAATTAGAAACTCAAAATACTAAGAAGAAGGCATCTAACTGGGAGCCTCTTTTATCTATTAAATTTTAATCGTTCTCCTTTTTTACTTTCATCAAAAGCTCCATGCTCATATGCGATATGCCCATTCACAAAAGTATGGGTAATTATAGANTGGAATGTTTGTCCTTCAAAAGGAGACCATCCACATTTATAAAGAATATTTTCTTTTGTAACTTCCCAAGGTTTTTCTAAATCTACCAATACTAGATCTGCAAAAAACCCTTCTTTTACAAATCCTCTATCTTCTATCTNAAAACAAATAGCAGGGTTGTGACACATTTTTTCTGCTACTTTTTCTAAAGTAATTTTTCCTTTATGATAAAATTCTAACATAGATGGTAATGCATGCTGAACTAATGGTCCTCCAGAAGGAGATTTAAAGTAATTATTATTCTTTTCTTCTAGAGTATGAGGGGCGTGATCGCTAGCTATTACATCTAATTTATCTTCTAAAAGAGCTTGAAACAAAGCATTCTGATCGCTTTTCTTTTTTACTGCAGGGTTCCATTTAATAAGAGTTCCTTTTTCTTGATAGTCACTCTCATTAAACCATAAATGATGAATACAAACCTCAGCTGTAATTCTTTTTTCTGAAAGAGGTATTGTATTATCAAAAAGTTCAATCTCTTTGTCAGTAGAAATATGAAAAACATGTAGCCTACTATCATGCTTCTTTGCAAGTTCTACTGCAAAAGAGCTCGACTTAAAACAAGCTTCCTCGCTTCTAATATTTGGATGTTCTGAAATCGGGACATCTTCTCCAAACCTTTCTTTTGCTTTTATAATATTTTCTTGAATAATATTTTCATCTTCACAATGAACTGCAATAAGCATAGGGGTTTTTGAAAAAATTTCTTCTAGTAATTTCTTGTCATCAACCAACATATCTCCTGTAGAAGATCCCATAAAAATCTTAATAGCTCCAACATTTTTCGGATCTGTTTTCAAAACTTCTTCTAAATTATTATTTGAGACTCCCATAAAAAAAGTAAAGTTTGCTAAAGAATCTTCCTCAGCAATCATAAATTTCTGTTCTAATAATTCTTGAGTTAAAGTTTGCGGATTTGTATTTGGCATTTCCATATAAGAAGTAATGCCTCCAGCAACAGCTGCCTTACTTTCAGTATAAATATTTGCTTTATGAGTCAATCCTGGTTCTCTGAAATGAACTTGATCATCAATGATTCCTGGAAATAGATATTTACCTGTAGCATCAATTTCAATATCGGGCAGCGCATCTATTTTTTCTGAAATTTGCTTTATCCTTTTATCTTCAATAAGTAAATCCGAAATAAATATCTTTCCCTCATTTACAATTGAAGCATTTTTTATAAGCGTAAGCATTATCTGTTAAATTTTCGGGAAAAAGATTTTATTTTCATCTGTAATACTCCAAAGACAGCTTCAAAAAATATTCCTCCACTCATCTTTGAAGTTCCTTCAGTACGGTCAGTAAAAATGACTGGAACTTCAACCACATTAAAACCATATTTCCAGGCTTTAAACTTCATTTCAATTTGAAAAGCATATCCAACAAACTGAATTTTGTTAAAGTTTATAGTTTCTAAAACTTCTCTTTTATAACATTTAAAGCCTGCTGTAGAATCATGAATTGGCATTCCGGTAATAAATTTTACATATTTTGATGCAAAAAATGACATTAATAACCTAGACATTGGCCAATTCACAATATTTACTCCTTTTACATATCTTGAACCAATAGCGACTTCACCACCTTCAGATGAACAAGCGTTATATAACCTTATCAAATCATCAGGATTATGTGAAAAATCTGCATCCATTTCAAAAACAAAGTGATAATCTTTATTAAGAGCCCATTTAAATCCGTGAATATAAGCGGTTCCTAATCCTAGTTTCCCAGATCTTTCTTCAATATGTAGATTANCACTGAATTCTTTCTGCAATCCTTTTACAATATCAGCAGTTCCATCAGGAGATCCGTCTTCAATNACTAAAANATGAAAGGACTTGTCTAAAGAAAATACTTTACGGATTATCTTTTCAATATTCTCTTTCTCGTTATAAGTAGGTATAATTATTAAACTATCAGACATGTGGCAAAAATAGATAAACTGATTTATTAATCAGTTATTGTGATGATGATTTAATTTCATCTACTACAGAAGGATCTAATAAAGTTGATGTATCTCCNAAATCTTCAGAATCTCCTGAAGCAATATTTCTAAGAATTCTTCTCATAATTTTTCCGGAACGAGTCTTTGGTAAAGAAGAAACGAACTGAATCTTATCTGCTTTCGCAATCGGACCAATAATTTTTGAAACTAAATCATTTATTTCTGATCGTAGTTTATCTTCATCATCACATTTCTGATGACAGATTACAAAAGCATACACTCCGTTTCCTTTTATAGGGTGAGGGAATCCAACAATTGCCGTTTCACAAACATTTTTATGTTCATCCATTGCACTTTCTATTTCAGCAGTTCCTAAATTATGACCCGAAACAATTAATACATCATCTACTCTACCTGTTATTCTGTACATTCCATTCTCATCTCTTAAACATCCATCTCCTGTAAAATATTGGTTTTTAAAAGCAGAAAAATAAGTTTGCTTAAATCTGTCGTGGTCTCCATAAATTGTACGAGCTATNGAAGGCCAAGGGAATTTTACACACAACCTTCCTTTTACTGAACTTCCTATAATTTCATTACCTTTATCATCCATCAAAGAAGGTTGAATTCCTGGCAAAGGAAGGGTTGCAAAAGATGGTTTTGATGGAGTAACTCCTGCTAAATTAGAGATCATGATTCCTCCGGTTTCAGTCTGCCACCAAGTATCTACAATTGGACAGTTTCCTTTTCCAATTTTCTCATCATACCAATGCCATGCATCCTCATTTATTGGCTCACCAACTGTTCCTAAAACTTTTAATGAAGATAAATTATAAGGAGATATAAATTGAGATCCTTTTGATTCTAAAGAACGAATTGCTGTTGGTGCTGTATAAAAAATATTTACTTTGTTTTCTTCTACTATTTTCCAAAATCTTCCTGCATCCGGATAAGTTGGAACCCCTTCAAACATCATAGTTGTCGCTCCTGCCAAAAGTGGTCCATAAACTATATAGGAATGTCCCGTAATCCATCCAATATCAGCAGTACACCAATAAATATCCCCTTCATTATACTGAAAAACATTTCTGAAAGAAAATTCTGTATAAATCATATATCCTGCTGTAGAATGCACTATTCCTTTTGGTTTCCCGGTAGAACCGGAAGTGTATAAAATAAAAAGAGGGTCCTCAGAATCCATAACTGNAGCAGTACAATTTTTACCTGCTTTTNCCATTTCGTTTCCCCACCAAACATCTCTACNATCTTTCATTTCAATGTCTGAATTTGTTCTTTTCAAAACAATACATTTCTCAATGGAAGGAGTATTTTTCATTGCCTCATCCGAAATATATTTTAATGGTGTTATTTTATCTCCTCTATACGCGCCATCAGAGGTAATAAGGATATTACAATTTGCATCATTTATTCTGTCGGATAATGATTTTGAAGAAAATCCTGCAAAAACAACTGAATGAATTGCTCCTATCCTAGCACAAGCCAATACAGCAATAGCAAGTTCCGGAACCATTGGCATATACAAACAAATTCTATCTCCTTTTTTTGCCCCATTGTTTTTTAANACATTGGAAAATCTGCAAACTTCTAAGTGTAATTCTTTATACNATAAACATCTACTTTTTTCCTCTGGATTATTTGCAATCCATTTNATTGCAGTCTGATCTCCTCTTTTTCCCANATGACGATCCAAACAATTTTCTGTAATATTTAATTTTCCTCCTTCAAACCATTTTACTTCTGGCTTAGAAAAGTCCCAACTCAATACATTATCCCATTTCTTTTTCCAAAGAAAATTATTTGCCTTTTCTTTCCAAAAGAGTTCTGGATCTTTAATACTTTTCTGATACTCTTTTTTGTATGTTTCAAAATCTAATATTCTTTTATCATGCATTCAACAAAAATAATAAAAAAATAAAAATAAGAAGTTCTCCAATCTAAAGAAAATTGTAAATTGGCATGCGAAATATAAAACAAAAATTATGAAAAGAATTTTACTATTATTAGCTTTGATTGTGACCGCTTCTTTGAATGGTCAGATTGTTGATTGTTCCGATTTATTTTTCTCTGAGTATGTAGAAGGATCAAGTCAAAATAAAGCAATTGAGATTTATAATCCAACAACAACAACAATCGATTTAAGTGATTATCGTGTTGAAAGATTTTCAAATGGAGCGTCAAATTCTAGTGGTGGTGGAGTTACTACATTAAGCGGAATGTTAGCCCCAGGTGATGCGTTTGTGTTAACTAATGGAGAAACAGATCCTACTGCACAGTTTGGTTATTGTGATCCAATACTTGTCGCTTTAGGAGATTTGGCAGAACCAAATGGATCTTACCCNACACCAATGCATATGAATGGGAATGATGCAATAGTTTTAACAAAGAATGGCGGCACTACAATTGTTGATGTATTTGGAAGAATAGGAGAGGACCCTGGTGTAGCTTGGTCAGATCCTAGTGGTACTTGGTGGACTAATGATCATACCTTAATTAGAAAAAGTACTGTTTTAAAAGGAGATGTTGATGGGATTGATGCATTTGACCCAAGTTTGGAATGGGATTCGTTACCTGAGAATACTTGGCTATATTTGGGATATCATGCGTGTGATTGTCAAAACGCTAACACAATAGATGAAGCTAAAAATATTTCGTATATTATNTACCCTAATCCTGTACAGTATAATTCTCCAGTTATTGTAAGAGCAACTGAAAAAATTATGAAAATTGAAGTTATTAATATGTTAGGGGAGAAGGTTTTAACAACACAGTCTAATACAATTATTACAGATAAGTTAGCAAAAGGGGAATATATTGTAACTATAAATTTCTTTGATGGAAGGCATGTTAATGACAAGTTAATAGTTGAATAATTAAAGATAGAATTAATACTATAATGCTGATGTCTACATCAGCATTTTTTTAGAACAAAATTTAATTCATGAAACAATCTCTACTTCTAATTCTCAGTCTTTTTGNTGCTATTACCTATGCACAAAACACTACAATTAGTGGCAATATAATAGACGCTAATACTGGAGAATCTTTGATCGGAGCTTCTGTTATATATGGGAAAGGGATGGGAGTTGCTGCCGATTTTGACGGGAACTTTGTATTTTCAGTTGATAGTGGTGACAGAAAAATAACTGTTTCCTATGTAGGATATCTTCAAGAAAGTAAATCCGTGAAAGCTGAAGGGAAATCTGTTAAAGTAAACTTCAAATTAAAACCTATGCAGCTTTCGGAAGTTCATATTGTAGCGGATGTAGCCAGAGACAGAGAAACTCCTATTGCTTTTACTACAGTTTCCTTAAAAAAGGTAAATGAAGAATTAGCTTCTCAAGATATTCCCATGATTCTGAATTCAACTCCAGGTGTTTACGCTACTCAAAGTGGAGGTGGTGATGGAGATGCCAGAATTACTATTAGAGGATTTAATCAAAGAAACATTGCTGTCATGATTGATGGCATTCCAGTTAATGATATGGAAAATG
This sequence comes from Flavobacteriales bacterium, assembly GCA_002710495.1. Classification (GTDB taxonomy): domain Bacteria; phylum Bacteroidota; class Bacteroidia; order Flavobacteriales; family BACL11. The sequence continues at coordinate 4,722 of PAKE01000033.1, read as the reverse complement.
GCTGGGTGTATTGGAGTAATTGGTTTGGTTTGGATGCGGTTACTTCAAATATTCAGGTGCAAAGAGGATTAGGAGCTTCTAAAATTGCAATTCCTTCTGTTGGTGGGACTATGAATATTCTTACAAAAGGAACAGGAAATAAAGCTGGAGGAACAATAAAGCAATCTGTTGGGAGTTATGGAAAATTACGAACAACAGTAGGGTATAATTCTGGAAGACTTGCAAAGGACTGGGGGTTTACTTTAGCTGGCTCTTACAAAAGAGGAAATGGTTTTGTAGATAAAACATGGAGTGAAGGATATTTCTATTATGCTAAAATTCAAAAAGAGATAGGAAATCATATTTTAAGTATATCGGCAATGGGGGCTCCACAGAAACATGGACAGCGAACATATAAAAACAGAATTTCTACTTTTGACACTACTATTGCTCGTTCACTTGGAGATACATCAGATTTTACTGAATCAATTTCAAATAAGGGTATTCAGTATAATGAGCATTGGGGCTCTTTAGATAGATGGTCTTTAGGTAATAATGGTGATACGATTCATAATAAAGAGCTTTTAAATACAAGACAAAATTATTATCATAAACCTCAATTTTCTTTAAGGGATTTTTGGACTGTAAATAACAGACTTTATATTTCTAATATTTTATATGTATCGGTAGGAAATGGTGGAGGGACAAGAGGAGCAGGACTTGGAGAAAAAAATGGACAAGTAGATTTGCAATCTGCATATAATGCGAATATTGGATCAGGTCTTTTTCCTCCTATAAATACTGAGTATTCAGACACAGAATATAAAACAGAAAGTTATATACAATCATCAATAAATAATCATTATTGGTATGGAGGGCTGTCTACATTGAATTATCAAGCAAATGATAAGGTGGCTCTTTCAGGAGGCATAGATATACGCTATTATAAAGGGGAGCATTATAGTGAAATTTATGATTTATTAGGAGCAGATTATACAATTAATGTCGATAAAAATGAGAATAATATTATTCTAATGAGTGATAAAACACAGACTTTAGCTATTAAAAGAGAAGGAGATATTATTGATTATAATTATGATGGAATTGTAAAATGGAGTGGAGTGTTTTCTCAAGCTGAGTATAGTCACGGTCCTTTGAGCGCATTTATTAATATTTCTGCTTCTAATTCGGCTTATAAAAGAATAGATTATTTTAAGAAAAAAGATTTAGTTCTTGATGACACAACATATTATGAAGCATTAGGAACATCATTTATTGAGATTGATGGCAAGAGACAAGTAGTATATGATGAGATAGAGCATAATGGGAAGGTCTATACTGTTCTTTCTAAAGAAGCTGAACATGCTGCAACTGATTGGAATTGGATAAGAGGGTATACAGTAAAAATGGGAGCAAATTTTAATTTAGATGAGAATAATAATATATTTTTCAATACTGGCTATATTTCAAAAGCACCAAGGTTTGATAATATTTATACAAGAAGCAATACATTACAAGAATATATTAAAAATGAAGAAGTTAAGGCAATTGAAGGGGGGTATTCTTTTCGTTCACCTTTATTTTCGGCTAATGTAAATACATATTTTACTGTTTGGGAAAATAAACCATCAAGAGTTTCAGAAAAAATTGAAGACAAAACTTATTCAGATGTTGTCCCAATGGACGCAAGACATAAGGGATTAGAATTAGATTGCGCATATAAATATAATCAAAAAATCAGTATAGAAGGGCTGCTTTCTATAGGAGATTGGATATGGACTTCTGGGGGAGAAGCAATTATACTCAATAGTAATAATAACTCTCCATCAGACGAAGGAATTGCTAACTTAGATACATTAAGGTATAATGCAATTGGTGTTCATGTTGGTGATGCAGCACAAACACAATATGGTTTAAGCATTAGATATGAGCCAAGCTATAATTCATATATTAAACTAAGAGGAACATATTTTTCTGATTATTTTTCTGATTTTGATGCAGGGACTTTAAGCGGGAATAATGCAGGCAGAGAAAGTTGGAAAATTCCTGCATATCAATTAATAGATTTACATTGTGGATATAAATTAAAATTATCAGATAAGCACAAATTAGACATTAAGTTAAGTATTCTTAATCTTCTTAATGAGATTTATATTTCTGACGCACAAAATAATGCAGGTTACCAAGCATTAGATTTAAAAGATTTTGATGCAAAATCAGCCAGTGTATTTTTTGGACTAGGGAGAAGGTTTAATTTATCAGCAAAATTTAATTTTTAATATAATAATATTACTATGAAAAAAATAATTTTAATTGTAAGTTGTGTTTTTTTAACACTAGTATCTTATTCGCAAGCTATTTTGCCAACTAGTTGGAGTTTTCAAACGGTTAATTTGCCAACTGGATGGACGGAGTCAGGAACAAATTTTTACACAGCTTCTGGTAATACACCACCAGCAATGAAGTTTGATGGGACTGGTGATCACTTAATTATTAACTTAAATAGCAACCCTGGGGATATAACTTATTTTCTTACTGGCAATGGATTTTCAGGGGGTACATTCACTGTAGAGGAATCTGATTTTGGGACTAATTGGACAACACTACATGAGCATAATTCACCTCCAAACGCTAGCTATGTGATGTTTACAGATAGCCCACAATCATCAACAAGATTTATACGTTTTATTTATACAAATAAAATTTCTGGAAATATTGGTTTAGATGATGTAAGCGTTAGTATTGGTGCGGCGACACCGGCTCAGGAAATTAATCTTAAACAGGGTAATTCATCAATTGTAACTGGTAGCACTCATATTATTAGTTCTCCATTATCTACTCCAAATACTGTAACATTTACTGTAGAGAATTTAGGAACCATAGATACACTTATTATTAACTCTATTACAATTTCTGGCAGTAATTCATCAGATTTTTCAGTATTACCAAATTGGAATACAGAGGTTTTAGCTTCCGACTCCATGAGTTTAGATTTAATCTTCACGCCTTCTGCAACTGGTACTAGAACAGCAATTTTAAATATTGAAAGCAATGATGTGGACGAAGCGCTTTATGTTATTAACTTATACGGTGTTGGTGGTGGTTTAGCAACTGAACCCTTAGCCCAGCCAACAAACTTATTGTTCCCAAATGTCAAAACATATAGTTTAAACGCTTCCTTTAATGCAGTTAATTCAGTTGACGGATATTTAATTTTAAGAAAGGAAGGTTCTTCTATATCGGCTGTTCCTGTTGATGGCGCTGTTTATCAACGCGGAGATATTATTGGAGATGCTCAGGTAGTTTATAGTGGAAATTCTACTAATTTTGATCCAAATAATATTGTTGCAGAAACAGCTTATCATTTTACTATTTTCAGTTATAATGGTCCGGATGCGTATCGTAACTATCTGACCATCTTACCTTTAGAGGGTAATATTTTAACTCCCAATACAATGCTTTCTCCATCGTACTACAGTGGACTTACAACAACATCCACTTCTTTTATGGATGATTTGCATACTTTAATTAATCCACATCAAATGCAGTATTATAGCTATTATGATGATTTAATGATTCCATTTTTTGAAGCTAGAGACACTACATTAAACAGACGAGTAATTACTTGTATTTACAGTGGAGAAAACCTTATATACACAGAGCCATTTGATTTTACTGCAACTGGCTACAGTCGTGAACATACATATTGTCATAGCTGGATGCCAACTAACCCTGCTCAATCCCTACCAGAATATAGTGATTTCCATCATTTATTCCCGTCAAATTTGAACTCTGCAAATATTTTAAGAAGTAATAAACCACTAGGAGAAGTAGTAAATCCAACCTCTTCATTCTTAGCTTGTCAACTTGGGACAGATATAAATGGCCAGACAGTTTTTGAACCACGCGACGAGCATAAAGGAGATGCTGCTAGAGCTATTATGTATCAAGCAATTTGTTATAATTCAATTGATGGCAATAATTGGGCGCTTCCTAGTAGTCAAGATCAAATGGTATTGAAAAACTGGCATTTTCAAGACCCACCAGATAGTTGGGAAATTGCGCGGAATGATTTTATTGATTCTTTACAGGGTAATAGAAACCCATTCATTGATAGTATTGACTATGTTTGTTTTATTAATTTTTCAGATATGACATATGATGCATTAGCTTGCACGCCATCATCAGTTGAAGAATTATTAAAGAGAGGATTTATCATTTATCCAAATCCAGCAAGTGAAAAATTGAATTTACATTTGGACGCAACAACAATATCATCATATCAAATAATTGATTTTCTAGGACGAGAGGTTTTAAGTTCAGATGTTAATAATCTTAAATTAGTTAAGGCAAATGTATCAAGTTTAAAGAGCGGTACCTATCTAGTTAAAGTTCAAACTCCATTTGGTACTGCCCAACGATCAATAGTTATTGAATAAATGATGAACTCAGTTTAATGATTTCGGTTAAGCTTATAAAAAATTAATAAGAAAATATAAATCTAGAAAAAGCCTTTTCTTACTAGAAAGGGCTTTTTTTATATAAACCACTCAGAATCATAAATAAAGAGTAATTTTGCAAAAATTTTAATATATGACATTTTCTGAAATAGGATTAAACAATAACATCCTAAAAGCAATTACAGATTTAGGATTTGAAACCCCTACTCCTATACAACAAGAAGCAATTCCTTTTGTTCTTGCAGAAGAAACTGATCTAATTGCTCTTGCACAGACTGGTACA
>PAKE01000005.1 GCA_002710495.1 Flavobacteriales bacterium | reverse complement strand
AAATGACGAAAAAAATATTACTTCTATTATTTATTATTTCTTCTTTTAATTCAAAAGGAACAATTCATAAAATAGGAGTATGGGGTGGATATTATGAGTTCGTTCCAGCTAGCATTACAATTCAATTAGGAGATACTTTGGAGTGGGAGCCTTTTGCTGGATTACTTCCAATGATGCTTCATACGATAACATCTGACAATATACCTGTTGGAGCAGCTGCTTTTGATCAAGTATGGCAAATGCCTGCAGATACGTTTTTCCAATATATTCCTCAAGTTGCAGGGCTATATCAATATGTTTGTACTCCTCATATTCCAATGGGAATGATTGGAGAGTTCACGGTTGTTAATGGATCTANNACACAAACNTATGTTCCTGATGATAATTTTGAAGCTTATTTAGAATCTAATGGAATGGGAAATGGAATAGCTAATGATGATTATGTTACTACTGCAAATATTGATACAGTGCCATTCTTAGATGTTTCTGGTTCAAATATTAATGACCTAACAGGAATACAAGATTTTATATCTGTTCATCATTTATGGTGTGATTTTAACAATCTTGCAGCGCTTGATGTAAGTAGTAATACTGCATTAGTTGAATTATATTGCGGATATAATGAACTCTCTTCTCTTAATATAACTGGCTTAACTAGTTTAACTAATTTACNTTGTGAAAACAATCAACTAACAAGCCTTGACGTAAGTATTGCTATTTCTTTGACTGATTTAAAATGTGGAATCAATCAAATNTCTATCCTTAATGTAAGTAATAACACCGCATTAACTAAGTTGGTGTGTGATTCTAATCAACTAACAAACCTTGATGTAAGAAATGGAAATAATACAAATATGGTTTTTTATGCAGATAATAACCCAAACCTTACTTGTATTAATGTAGATGATTTAGCTTGGTCAACTGCTAATTGGACAGTATATGATGACAATATAGATTCTCAACACTATTTTAGTACAAGCTGTCCTCCACCTACATCAATACAAGAACAGTCTACAAACAAAGAACTACTTAAAGTTACAGATATATTAGGGAGAGAAGTTAACGAAAAACGAAACACACCACTATTCTACATCTATGATGATGGAACAGTACAGAAAAAAATAAATATAGAATAAATGGAATTATCACTCAAAAATAAAAATGCAATTGTATGCGGAAGCACTCAAGGAATTGGAGAATCATCCGCTATTGAGTTAGCAAAGTTGGGAGCTAATATCACTCTAATTGCCCGTAATGAAAGTAAACTTTTAAATGTATTAAACGAGCTAGACAAATCGCAAGGGCAGACCCATTCTTTTGTTTGTATTGATTTTTCGGATACAGAAAAACTAAAAGAAGAAGTAAATTTACTAAAAGATACATATCATATTTTAGTAAATAATACAGGAGGTCCAGCTGCTGGTCCTATTACTGATGCAAATACTCAGTCCTTTGAAGATGCTTTCAGAATGCATTTGATTAATAATCAAATATTAGTTCAGAAAGTTGTAGAAGGAATGAAGAAAGAGGGATTCGGGAGAATTGTAAATATTATTTCCACTTCTGTAAAAGCTCCAATTCCAGGTTTAGGAGTTTCCAATACCATTAGAGCTGCAGTTGCCAATTGGGCAAAAACACTTTCTATTGAAGTGGGNGCTTACGGAATTACAGTAAACAATGTATTACCAGGATTTACTAATACAAACAGATTAAAAAGTCTGATAACTAAAAAGTCAGAAATACAAGGAAAAACAGAAGATGAAATTGCAAAAGCAATGAAATCTCAAGTTCCTGCTGGAAGATTTGGGGAAGCAAATGAAGTTGCAAATGCAGTTGCATTTTTATGTACTCCTGCAGCTGCTTATATTAACGGTATTAATGTTCCGGTTGATGGTGGAAGAACCAAAAGTTTATAAATGGAAAAGATTTTAAATTATATAGATGGGGAGTTAGTAGAGCCAACAAACGGTAACTATTTAGATAATTACAATCCATCCAATGGAGAGGTATATTCTTTAATTCCGGATTCCGAAAAATCAGATATTGATAATGCAGTAGCGTCTGCAAAAGAAGCTTTTAAAACTTGGAGTACAACTCCAAAACAAGAGCGTTCTGACATCTTAACGAAACTTGCTGACACCATTGAAAAATATTCGGATCAGCTTATAAAAGCAGAAAGTAAAGATAATGGAAAACCAGAAACTTTAGCAGCTCATGTAGATATTCCAAGAGCACCTGCTAACATCCGATTTTTTGCAGGAGCAATCTTACACGACAGTTCCGAAATACATGAAATGGATGGCATGGCCATCAACTATACTTTGCGACAACCTATTGGAGTGGCGGCTTGTATTTCTCCTTGGAATTTACCACTTTATTTACTCACTTGGAAAATTGCACCAGCACTTGCTGCTGGAAATACAGTAGTTGCAAAACCTTCTGAAATAACACCAATGACAGCTTATTTATTCAGTAAAATATGTATTGAATCTGGGCTTCCTAAAGGAGTCTTAAATATCGTTCACGGATTAGGCAGTAAAACAGGAGATCCTCTTACCACTCANCCTGATACTCCTATTATTTCCTTTACTGGAGGTACCGTTACAGGAAAACATATTGCAACTGTTACGGCTCCTATGTTCAAGAAACTTTCTTTGGAATTAGGAGGNAAAAANCCNAANATCATTTTTGCGGATGCTGACTTTGATAAGGCAGTAAGTATGGCATCTCGTGCAGCTTTTACCAATCAAGGTCAAATTTGTTTATGTGGATCTCGATTATTTGTTCAAGAAGAAATTTACGATAAATTTAGAGATGCTTTGGTTACCAAAACAGCAAAACTAAAAGTAGGTGATCCAAAAGACGATAGTTCCAACTTAGGAGCGGTAGTTTCAAAAGATCATATGGAAAAAATCCTTGCAAAAATTGAGTTAGCAAAAACTTTAGGAGGGAAAATATTAATTGGTGGAGAAAGAGAAATACTAGAAGGAGGGTTAAAAGATGGATACTATGTACAACCAACTATTATTGAAGGATTGCCTTTTGATTGTGAAATAAACCAAGAAGAAATTTTTGGACCTGTTGTTTCTCTAATTCCTTTTACAACAGAAGAAGAGGTTGTAGAAATGGCTAACTCTACAAAGTACGGATTATCCGCTTCTATCTTTACTGAAAATATTAGTAAAGGACATAGAGTTGCTGCAAATATTGACTCAGGTGTAGTGTGGATAAATACTTGGTTACTTAGAGATTTACGAATTCCTTTTGGAGGAATGAAGCATTCTGGAGTTGGGCGTGAAGGTGGATTTAAATCCTTAGAGTTCTTTACCGAGCCTAAAAATGTATGTGTTAAAATATAAATATGATAACACAATTGAAAGTTAATATAAGAAAAGTAGATGCTGAAAGAATCAGACCTTTAAGGCATTCTGAGTTAAGAAAAGGTCAAGATTTTTCTACTACCTCTTATTTAAAAGATTATGAACTAAACACTTTTCATATGGCTTGTATTGTAGATGATAATACTGTAACATGTGCAACATTTTATCCTGAAAAATCTACCAAGATTAAATCAGAGAATGCTTATAGATTAAGAGGGATGGCAACGGATTCTCGAAGTAAAAGAAAAGGTTATGCTTCAAATTTGATATCAAAGTCATTTAAAGAACTTAAAAAAAGAGATTGTGATATGGTATGGTGTAATGCCCGTTTAGTTGCAGTAGATTTTTATAAATCTGTAGGATTTAAGATTACTGGAGAACTATTTGATATAGAAGGCATAGGTCCTCATTATTATATGTATAAAAAAATTTAAATAAATGAACGGAGAAAAATTTAATTCAGATAGAGCTCCCAGGGCAGTAGGATTATATCCTCATGCCAGAAAAGTTGGAGATTTATTATTTCTTTCAGGAGTAGGTCCCAGAAAAGCAGGACAAACTGATATTCCTGGATTAACTTTAAATAAAAATGGAGAAATTGAAAGTTATGATATTGAACAGCAATGTCATTCGGTTTTTGAAAACATTCGCTTTATTTTAGAAGACGCAGGTTCATCTTGGGATAATATTTTAGATGTGCAAGTGTTCCTTACTAATATGAAAGATGATTTTAATACCTATAATAAAATTTACGCTGACTATTTTAGAGATAATCAACCTTGCAGAACAACAATCGAAATAAAGAGTTTACCAACTCCAATAGCAATAGAACTAAAAGTAATAGCGACAATTTAACCTCAAATAATATGGATATAAGAAAACCTTTTAACTTACAAAAATGGATAGATGAAAATAGACATCTATTAAAACCACCAGTTGGCAATAAAAACCTATATNTTGAATCNGGCGACTTTATAGTAATGATTGTTGCNGGTCCAAATGCNAGAAAAGATTACCATTACAATGAAACTGAAGAATTATTTTATCAAATTGANGGAGATATTATTGTAAAAACTCAGCAAAATGGTAAAATGGTTGAGATACCAATTAAAGAAGGAGAGATGTTTTTACTACCTGCAAAAGTCCCACATTCTCCAATTAGATCTGAAGGGTCTATTGGATTAGTAATAGAACGTAAAAGAAATAAAAAAGATAAAGATGGATTAATGTGGTTTTCTGATACAGCAAATGCATTATTGTACGAAGAATATTTTCATTTAACTAATGTAGAAAAAGATTTTCTGCCTGTATTTAAGCGATTTTATTCAAATGAAAAACTAAGAACCTGTCCTAAAACAGGAGAAATTATGAAGGTAGACAACAGATATACCGATGAATAGAATTTCATATAACTAATTAGAATTAGATGATGCGAATAAATGGACACGGACATATTTTACCTGAGCCTTCTCANATTCCCAACTTCATGAAAAAAAAGAAACTTTTTTCTATTGACGAAGATAAGAAGTTCATGAGACAAGGAGAGTGGTCTCGACCAATTAACAGTTCTGGTTTTTTCATTAAAGAGAAAATAGAATGGATGAATAAATATAATATCAATCATGCGGTTATGTTATGTCTTTCGCAGTTATACTGTAATGGATGGGAGAAAAAAGATTGTGAAGATGGGATTAGATTTCAAAATGATTTCAATGCCTCTGTTCAACACGATTATCCAGATAAGTTTACTTGCGGCTTTGTAGTGCAACCATTATATATAGATCAGGCACTTAAAGAGATTGACAGATGTGTAAATGAGCTTGGATTAAAAATACTATGTTTACCTACTCATTTTTTAAATGCTGATGGAGAGTGGTTATCAACTGCTGAATTAGATGTCGATCCAATATTCGAATTAGCAAATGAATACGGATTAGCAATCCAAATACATCCATATGATGGTGAAAAAATGATTGCTCTAAAGAATCAATATTGGAGATTCCATTTGGTTTGGATGATGGCACAATGCGCTGATACACTACATGTTTTTACTCTTAGAGACTTACCAAATAAATATCCAANTTTAAGAACTAGTTTTGCTCATGGAGGGATGTTAGGAATCGCAAACTATGGAAGAAGAATCCAAGGATTTGATGGTCGCCCTGATATCTTTGAAAAATTACAAGACCCTAGAAATACATTGGGACATAGAAATTTATATTTTGATACATTAGTTCATGATTCTCACACTTTAGATCTACTAAAAAAGCGTGTTGGAGTNAATCAAATTATAATGGGACTAGATGACCCTTTTCCTTTAGGAGAAATAGAAGGTGTAGGAACTTCATACCCNGGNAGAGTGNTAGATTACGCGATTGAAACTGGAATTCTATCTGANAAAGAAGGAGATAATATCTGGTGTAAAAATGTTCTANATTGGCTAGGNATGAAAAAAGAANATTTNATATAATGAAAGCNGNNNTTGAAATNGGAAANAAAAAATATACTNTTGACTTCTCAAAAGGAATTGANNTCTCTATTCCTCTAAATTTTAATGGAGANCAGCCTAATACTTATGNNGTNGAAAANGCAANTTCTANACCTTATCNNGATGNACAATTTNTTGGNGATACTAGAANAGGAGGNCCTTGTAATTTTGAAACNTATAGTTTTACNCCTCATTGTAATGGNACCCATACTGAATGTATNGGACATATTACANATGAGAGNATANNTATNTTATCTTCTTTAAANGANGAAATGATACCATCTANTCTTATTTCTGTTACNCCAAAAANNACNNATGAAAATTATATTCCTNACTTAAATNCTGAGGANTTAGTCATTACANAAGAAGATTTGGAATTGCATCTAAAANATNNAAATTCTNANTTTNTGANAGGATTGATTATACGGACACTNCCAAATTATGAGAGCAAAAAAANTAGAGATTACATGANAGAAGCACCTACTTTTCTTAGTGTTGAAGCGATGGAGTACATTGTAAGCTTGGGTATAAAGCATTTACTAGTAGATACCCCTTCAGTAGATAGATTATTAGATGAAGGTAAACTTTCGTCTCATAATATATTTTGGGAAACAAAAGGAAAAGAATTTAATTCAAAAACACAAAACAAGACCATAACAGAGATGATATTCGTATCTGAAGAAATTAAAGATGGAAAATATTTGTTAAATCTGCAAATTCCAGCATTTGTGTCGGATGCAGCTCCAAGCAGACCTATTTTATATAAAATAAATGACTTTTAAAAATACGGATAAATTTTCTTTACAGCTAGATAAAAATGATGAATTACAACATTATCGAAATGAGTTTAATATTCCATTACAGAAAAATGGAAAAGAGCATATTTACCTTTGCGGAAACTCACTGGGATTACAAGCAAAAAGAACGAAATCATTTATAAATCAAGAATTAGAAGATTGGGCAACCTTAGGAGTAGAAGGGCATTTCCATGCTAAAAACCCCTGGATGCCTTATCACGAATTCTTAACCGAAAGTTACTCTAAAATAGTTGGAGCAAAACAATCAGAAGTTATTGCAATGAATACCCTTACGGTTAACCTTCATTTAATGATGGTATCTTTTTATAGACCTACTAAAAAAAGGCATAAGATTATTATTGAAGCGGACGCATTTCCATCTGACATATATGCTGTAGAATCACAAATAAAACACCATGGATATTCAGTGAATAATTCTTTGATAAGACTTAATCCAAGAAATGGAGAATCATCAATTAGAACAGAAGATCTTGCGGAGATAATTGATAAAGAAGGAAATGAAATTGCACTGATTATGCTGGGAGGAGTAAACTACTATACGGGACAAGTTTTTGATTTAGAAACTATCACAAAATTGGGGCAAGACAAAGGAATTGTTGTTGGTTTTGATTTGGCACATGCAGCCGGGAATGTAAATTTAGAACTCCATAAATGGAATGTTGATTTTGCTGTTTGGTGTTCTTACAAATACCTAAATTCTGGACCTGGTTCTGTTGCAGCTGTCTTTGTGCACGAAAAACATCATAACTCAGGTCTTCCAAGATTTGCAGGTTGGTGGGGACACAATAAAGAGAATCGCTTTAAAATGCCAGATGAATTCAACGCAATAAGATCGGCAGAAGGATGGCAGTTGAGCAACCCTCCAATTTTATCTTTAGCAGCAATACGTGCTTCTCTTTCTATTTTTGATGAGGTAGGTATGGAAAAGTTAGTTGCAAAATCTAAAAAATTAACAGATTACTTACTATTCTTATTAAATACAATTGAAACAGATAGAATAGAAATTATTACACCAGAAGAAAGAGGATGTCAAATTTCTATTAGAGTAAAAAATGGGAATAAAGAGTTGTTCAACAAAATAACTAAGAAAGGAGTTATTGCTGATTGGAGAGAACCAGATGTAATTCGTGTAGCTCCTGTCCCACTTTATAACAGTTTCTCAGACGTATTTAATTTCTACAATATACTAAAAAAAGTAATTTAATGAAGAAAGATATTACCATTGTTGGTGCTGGATTAGTCGGATCTCTTTGTGCTCTTTACATGATAAAAAGAGGATATAAAGTCACTATTTTTGAAAGAAGAAAAGACTTAAGATCTGAAATTATAACAGCAGGCAAATCAATAAATTTAGCTCTTTCAAAAAGGGGTTGGACTGCACTAAAAAAAGTGGGGATTGATAAAGAAGTAAAAAAGATTGCTATTCCTATGGATAAAAGAATTATGCATGACAAGGAAGGTAATTTAAGTGAGCAGCCTTATGGGAATGATGGTGAAGCTATTTACTCTGTTTCTAGAGTACAGTTAAATGTTCTTTTGATGGAAATGGCGGATAAAAATGGAGCAAAACTTTATTTTAATGAAAAATGTATAGATGCTAATTTGGAAGAGGCAATTGCTACTTTTAAAAATACAAATACAGACACAAAAAAAGTAATTTCATCAGATTTAATTATCGGTGCAGATGGTTCATTATCATCTGTTCGTGAGCAAATGGTTAAGAAACACCATCATGAATATGCATATAATAAAATTGAACACGATTATAAAGAATTACTAATTCCTGCAGGAAAAAACGGTACATACCTATTAGAAAAAAATGCATTACATATCTGGCCAAGAGGAGAATTTATGCTTATAGCATTGGCCAACCTAGATGGAAGTTTTACCTGTACTTTATTTGCTCCAAAAAAAGGAAAAAATTCTTTTGAAAGATTAAATTCAAAACAGGAAGTTGAAAATTATTTCACATCTATTTTTCCAGACTTTACTAATATTGTCCCGAATTTACACGAGCAGTGGAACTCCAACCCAACATCTGGTTTAGGTATTGTTAAAACATACCCTTGGCATGTAAAGGGCACTTCAATACTTATTGGAGATTCAGCACACGCTACCGTTCCTTTTTACGGACAAGGAATGAATGCCGGTTTTGAAGATTGCAGAATTTTAAATGTACTACTAGATAATCATGAAGATAATTTTGAGACATGCTTTGATGAATATTCTAAAAGTAGAAAACCAAATGGTGATGGAGTGCAAGATTTATCCATGCATAATTTTATTGTAATGCGTGATAAAACAGCTGATCCTAAATTTTTATTACAGAAAGAAATAGAAAAGAAATTTGCCAATTTATATCCTGATAAATGGGTTCCATTATATTCCATGGTTAGTTTCACGAATATTCCTTATGCTGAGGCTTGGGAGATTGGAATGAAACAAGAAAAACTCATGCAGAACATTATGACTACCCCTAATATTGAAGAAATATGGGAAAGTGATGAAATAATGCAAAAAATGTGTATTTTATTGTAATTTTCTTTTATTTTTTAACGTTTTTATGTGTTTTCGTGTATTTTTACCAAATTTTATTAGTTCTATTTTAATGGTTTTTGAAAAAACAACTGATTTTCAAGATGTTTATTAATCAATAATTTAATTAAAACACATTTTTTGTACTAAAATGACACTTTTTTACACGAAAACAACACTTTTTTACAAAAAATGGAATTTTTACTAAAATAAAATGGCATTTCCCTCTAAATTCAATAAAAGATCATTTCTATACTAATATTTAATATTACTATATTTGGGGAAATTAAAAACTTAAAATGATGGAATCAAATCAATGGAGATCAAATCCAGGTTTAACAAACCTTTCAGTAGATGAATTAAGGTTATATGAAAGTATGAATAGAGAAGATAAAATGTTAGTAGAAATACAAGCTCAAACAAGGTCTATTAGAAATATCCAATCTAATGTTCAGTTCTTTTTTTGGATAACTATAATAGGTATAGTATCACAAATAGTGATTTATGTTTATTTAACAAAATAAGATGAAAAAACTATTAGTCCTATTATTCTCTGTGCCTTTGATTGGGGTTGGACAACAAACCATTATTCTTTCCAAGGCCTCTAAAAACTATATTAATTGGATTGATGGAGAAGACATAATTATATTAGACGCCTACACTATAAAAAACACCGATAGTATCCTAAGACTTGCTGATGGAATCATCTTAACTGGAGGTGAAGACATTAATCCACTTGAATATAACAACACCTCTAACTTAAAAGTATGTGGAGATATTAATTATAAAAGAGACACATTAGAAAGAAAATTATTTGATTTTGCTTTAGAAAATAAAACACCTCTTATTGGAGTGTGTAGAGGAATGCAAATGATGAATGTGGCAAGTGGAGGAACTTTATATGGAGATATTCCGATAGAAATAGGAACAAAAGTAATTCACAGAAATAATAGAGAGGTATTTCATGAAATTGTACTTTGCGATACCTCAACTTTAATTTTTCCTATTGAAACAGACACTATAATGGTAAATTCTTGGCACCATCAAGGATTAAAAATAATTCCAAATCATTTACGTGTTATTGCGCGTTCTTTTGACGGACTACCTGAAGCAATTGTGATGGACATATCTATTCATCCATTTATGATAGCGGTTCAATTTCATCCTGAGCGCTTAGGAAAAGACAATGTAATTCATCAGAAAATGAGAGATAATTTCTTCAAAGAAATGAAAAAATAATTCCTTTTTTTTTATTTTTTAAAAAAAAACATCTGATTTATTTCTCTAAATAACTTTTAACCTATTAAATTTGTGTCATAATTTTTTAAATGTGTACAAAGACATCCTTGATCTTTTTTTGATAAGTATTTCTCCATTTGGAGAAGCGAAAGTTGGGATTCCAATTGCAATAGCAATTGGTAATCTCACAACAACAACTATCTTATTAGTTGGAATCTTAGGAAATCTCTTAGTATTTCCTTTATTCTATAAATCTATAGAAATATCTAATAAATATCTGTTAAAAAATAAATTCTATAGAAAAAGTGCGGTAAAACTTTCATTAAGAGCTAGAAAAAAAACTAAAAATGTGATTGGTAAATATGGATCCTGGGGATTAATGATTTTTGTAATGATTCCCTTGCCTTTTACCGGAGCATACATCGGAACTATTGCCTCTTACATTTTTGGCATAAATTATAGAAGATCTTTATTTGCAATTAGTTGTGGAATTATTATCTCATGTACCGCAATTGCTTATGGGACAGAATTTTTATTCTAAGACAACATAAATATATATATATATATATTATACCTTTGCATTCTAATATGAATGGGAAAAAAACAGCACTTATTATTTTAGATGGATGGGGGCATGGTGATAAAACAAAATCAGATGCCATTCACCAATCAAACACTCCTTTTGTCGACTCTCTGTATACAAAATATCCTAATTCTGAATTATTAACTGATGGTAAAAATGTCGGACTTCCAAAAGGGCAAATGGGGAATTCAGAAGTTGGACACCTCAATATAGGTGCAGGAAGAATTGTTTATCAAGATTTAGCTAAAATTAATCTTGCTTGTGAAACCAACTCTATTGCAGATCAAGAAAATCTGAAAAAATCATTTACTTATGCAAAGGAAAATAATACTGCACTTCATCTAATCGGATTAGTTTCTGATGGTGGCATTCACTCTCACCAAAATCATTTGTATAAATTGTGTGAATTGTCTCAAAAAGAAGGGATTCAAAAAGTGTTCGTTCATGCCTTTACAGATGGCAGAGATTGCGATCCGAAAAGCGGAAAAGAATTTATTAAGAAATTAGAGAAGAATTTATTTGGAGCAAAAATCGCATCAATTTGCGGAAGGTATTACGCAATGGATAGAGATAAAAGATGGGGAAGAGTAAAACTCTCTTACGACTTACTGACTAAAGGTAAGGGATATTCTTCTCAAAACCTTACTAAGAGCATTCGGGATTCTTACAATATTGGAGTAACAGATGAGTTTATAAAACCAATTGTTTCTGTTGACGAAAACAACAATCCAATTGCAATAATAAAAGAAAATGACGCAGTAATTTGTTTTAATTTCAGAACGGATAGATGTAGAGAAATTACAACTGTTCTTACTCAAAAAAATATGTCAAATTTTGATATGAATACTTTGGATCTGCACTATACTACCATGACCAATTATGATAACACTTATAAAAATGTAAATGTAATTTACGACAAGGAAAACATCAAAAATACTTTGGGAGAGGTTTTAGAAGAAAATAATAAAACTCAGATCCGTATTGCAGAAACAGAGAAATATCCTCATGTTACATTCTTCTTTTCAGGAGGAAGAGAGAAAGAATTTATTGGAGAAAAAAGATTGATGGTAAAT
>PAKE01000032.1 GCA_002710495.1 Flavobacteriales bacterium | reverse complement strand
CTGAAATTGTAGTTAGTATGCTCTGTAACCCAAAACATATTAAAAGGCTTGTCTAGGGTCTTTAAATACTCTTCTAGACCCTTCATTATCCTGTAATTCTGCTTTGCCTTAATGTCATATCTATAGGTTATTGTAGAGAATATATCCCAAGATTTACTAGCTAACCATTTACCCATTGCTGTTACTGTTTGTCTTTGCTTTGGTGTATACATATGCTTAATTATTTAGTTATTATTATTTAATTATTAGATATAGTAAACATTAAAGGGTGAACCACCCAGCAAACTATAATATTTATGTTATGCTAGATACTTTCTAGCTCGTTATACTTTTCTATTGCTTCGTTATAGTCACATATTGTCCAAGCACTTTTTCCAAAGTCTTCATTTTTTGGGAACATTTCCTTTTCTTCTAAGATCAGACCATTTATTTCTTTTTTTGGTCTAACCTTGATTTTAAACAGTTCGTAACACTTCATATTTGCTATACCGTTTTGCTCATACAGACAATATCTCTTACCTTTTAATACTTGGGTATAGCCGTAATGATTATAAGTCAAATTTTGTGGTAACGGTATCATAGGTCGTTTTTTAAAGATTTTAATACTTCTTTGTAATCATACCTAATGTTTCTTCCAACTGTGCTAAAAGGTATTGTTCCGTTTTTTCTGTATTTGTGTAATGTTACTTTTGAAATATTTAATCTTTTAGATAATTCGTTTTCGTCTATTATCTCTGGATTAAAGGTTTTTGTTGTTACAACTTGATTTACTATCTCAGTAATTTCGTCTAATGTTAATGTAAATGTTTTGTTATTCATATTGTTTTATTGGTTTTCATATAGTATAATAGAAAACAGACATATTTATTTGGGTGTATTTTACTTAAATAACTTAAATTTGAGTAGATTGCTATAGGTTTGCTAGATTAGAAAAGTGTTGAAAACTAATTACCCTGACTTCTTTAATGTTTGGTGTATTAAGTCAATACTTTCTATTGCTGACGCTTGAATATAATTACTGAGAGTGTCTTCTTTTGTATGTCCTGTAGCAACCATAATTTGATTAGTTGGAACATTCTTTTTGTATAGATTGGTAACAAATGACCTTCTTGCTGTATGACTAGAAATTAATTCAAATTTCTTTTTTTGATAAGTTATAGGCTTCCCAGATTTATATGTATGAACAGTAATCACAGCATCAATTCTAGCTAATTCACAAACTTCTTTTATATATTTATTATATTTCTGTCCTGATATATGGGGTAGGTCAAATTTATATTTATTTAGTAATTCTAAGGCATTGTCGTTACATATAGTATGAACATATTTCTTTGTTTTTTTTGAGTAATAATTTATAGATTTTCCATTTTCACCTAATTCAATATTCTCTCGTTTTAAGTTTTTATATTCCGAAAAACGAACACCAGTATAACAACATACTAGGAATATATCTCTAACCTTTTCTAATCTTCTTTTTTCAGATAAGTCTAAATTCCATAATAATTTTATTTCAACTTCATTTAGATATTCTTTTTTAGATTTTGTTTTTAATACCTTATATTCTCTAAATATTAGGTGTTTATTAAGTCCTAATTTTGTCGCTTGATTTAAGATAGTTTTTATTTGAGAAATTCTTTTACCAAATAAGGTTTGACTATTACCTTTTATATCGTATTGAAATGTTTGATAATCAGTATAAAATTTATAATCAAAATTATTCCAGTCAATCCTTCTTCTATATTGTTTTTCAAATTCTTTTAAACTATTAATTAGATAAATATACCCATCACAAGTGCCCTTTGTTTTTGAGTTTCTACTGTTCTCTACAAATTCATAAACATAATCAAAGAATGAAATTCTTCTATTTACACCATTCATCTTTTCGTCAAACTTATCTGATAAAACACTCTTTGAAATTGGAATATGATTATTTACGAGTTCGTAATATATCTTGTTGATTATATTGTAAATAAAATCTAATCGCTTATTAATTTCAAAGGCATTAGAATAATTGGATTTTACTCTCTCCTTGTTTTTATTCCAACTAGTTTCTTTTATTCTGATTTTTAGATATCTTCTAAATCTAACTCCTTCAATACTACAATCTAATCTTAAATTACCTTCAAAATCTTTTTTGTTTCTTTTGAGAAATCTAATATGTATTTTCATAACTATTAATTTTGACTGTAGGCCACTTTGTAGGCCACTTTTTGATTAATTCAACTTTATTAATCTTTGTCAAAATTATATTAGTATGTAGCTGCAGCAAGTGTAAATGAAGGGGGCTTTTAAACAAACTTTCTAACAGAATTGTGTTTAGGGTTTCAATCCCTCTCTCTCCGCATTTAAAACCTAACTATTATTGTTAGGTTTTTTTTTATGATATTTTTCTTAGTCTAAAAATTGAAATACTACTAAAGATAATTATCAGAATAGATAATAATAGAAAGGAATCGCTAATACCTTTATTATCGGCCATTAGTCCTAAAATAGGAGCAATAATTGCAAATGAAATTCTAAGCACAAAACTTCTGACTGACATAACTGTAGCTCTAATGTTTGATTTGGTATTTAGGTTAATTTGGTTTTTTAGTATAGGGGATACTATTCCTCTCAAATAATATATAATAAAGATAAAAACCAGTCCCAAATAATTTGGTAAAAAGTAGACTAACAGGAAAGAAACTGACATAAAGAAACCAAGATTCATTAGTAAGTTATTTACATTATATTTTTTCTCTGTTTTATGAGATCGGTAAGAACTTATTCCGGCAGTAAAATTTAATGCTGCCCATAGTATGCCATAATAAAATATTGGAATTTCTATACTCTTAAAGAAGGGTTGTGAAAGCCAAGCAGCAGAAAGTGTAGCTACTCCCATTATAGCAGAATAAATTATCAACCATTTTAGTTTTAAATTTTCTAGGATAGAGTATTTTATTACTTTAACGATAGATTTTAATCCTTTTTCAATTTTATTTTTATTATTTAGAGATGGTTCCACTAAACTTATTGCAATTGGAATACAGAAAAACACAATGAAGGTTTGTATTTGAACTGGAAATATTAACTGATCATCTTCTAATACATATATATAAACAAGAGCAGCACAAAATAATCCAGCAATTCCCTCAGAAAAATTACCAATTGCATATGTTTTTCCTTCAACTTTTGTATACTTTTTTTCTTGATTAATCTCCAAGAGTGTATCATACATAATTGCAGAGTCTGCACCGGACATTAAACCGCCTCCAATTGCTACAAGGAATTCCGCCAAAATAAATATTTCGAAACCACTATAATTAGAAAATATTAGATATCCAATAAAGATAAAAATCGTACTTAAAATAATGGAGTTTTTTCTTCCAAAATAATCCGCAATATATCCTGATGGTATTTCAGTAATTGCAACCGTTAATGAGTAGACGGATTGTAAAATCATCACTTCCATTAATGTAAGCCCGTTCTCTTGAAAGAATAAAACGATAATTGGCATGGAAACCATAAACCATAAAAACCCTTTTAGCAGGTAAAGTTTTAAAATATTATGTTTTAATTTCATTTATGCTCTGGGGTGAAATTGCATAATAGCTTCTCTTAAATATTCTCTGTCCAGATGTGTGTATATTTCGGTAGTTGTAATGCTTTCGTGTCCTAGCATTTCTTGTATTGCACGTAAATCTGCACCACCTTCTATTAAATGTGTTGCAAAGGAATGGCGAAAAGTATGGGGGCTAATTTTCTTTTTCATTCCTATTTTTTCTGCAAGTTGTTTTATGATTGTAAAGATCATAACTCGTGTAAGCTTATTTCCTCTTCTGTTCAGAAAAACAATATCTTCACTTCCCTTTTGTATATCTTGATGATTTCTTATCTCATTTAAATAAATATTTAAAAATTTAATTGCAGAACTTCCAATAGGGGCAAATCGTTCTTTATTACCCTTTCCTATAACTTTTACATATCCTTCCTTAAATCGGATGTTAGACAGTTTTAGGTTGGTAAGTTCTGAAACTCTGAGTCCACAACTATATAAAACTTCCAGAATAGCTCTATTTCTTTCTCCTTGAGGGTGGGTGAGGTCGATAGCAGAAATTAGGGAGTCAATTTCCTCAATAGAGAGAGTGTCTGGTAATTTCACTCCTATTTTAGGACTTTCGATAAGTTCTGTAGGGTTTACTTTTAGATAGTCTTCTAGAATAAGATATTTATAAAAAGCTTTAATTCCCGAAATTATTCTGCTTTGCGAACGGGCAGAAATTCCTTCTTTATTTATTTCTGTAATAAATTCTTTAACTTCTGCTTTTGTTATTTGTAGTTCGTTTAAATCTTTTTCTTCTGAAAAATTGGAAAGTTTTTGTATATCTCTTAAGTAAGAGTCGATAGTGTTATCTGAAAGAGAACGTTCAATTCTCAGATAACTTTTAAATTCTTTTATGGATTTTTTCCAACTCATTTTCTTACTTTAGCGATAATGAAAGTTATTATTATTAACGGTCCAAATTTAAACTTATTAGGTGTAAGAGAGAAATCTATTTACGGGAATGTTTCTTTTGAGGGATATTTTAAAAAATTGGTAGAAGAGTTTCCTAATTTGGAATTGGAACAATTTCAGTCTAATGTAGAGGGGGAGTTGATTGACAAATTGCAAGAAGTTGGATTTTCTTATGATGCAATTCTGCTAAATGCAGGAGGATATACGCATACTTCAGTATCTATANCAGATTGTATTAAGTCAATTGATACTCCTGTAATAGAAATTCATATTTCGAATATATATGCTAGGGAAGATTTTAGAAAAAAATCTCTATTATCTGAGAATTGTACGGCCGTAATATGTGGATTAGGACTGGATTCTTATAAAGCTGCTTTATTAACTTTAGAATAACAAAATGAAAAAACTACTACTTATATTACTTTGCTTACCTATATTTATTTATTCACAAAATAGTATTAGTGGAGTAATTAATAGTAATCAAATATGGACTATAGCTGGAAGTCCTTATATTGTGACTGGTAGTGTACTGGTAAATAGTGGGGTAACACTAGTAATTGAAGCTGGTGTGATAGTAAAATTTGATTTTGATAAATTTTTGAAGATAGATGGCGAGTTGATTGCACAGGGGACGAGTAGTAATAAGATAACCTTTACATCCATAAAAATAGATTAACATTTATAAATATGGAAAAAGAATTAAACTATGATAACCCTGGAGTTAAAACACCTCCTCCATTAATTTTTCTTGGATTTGGATTATTTGGTATAGTAATTCACTATTTAAAACCGTTAACAATCATAGGTCCATTATGGCTCTTATATTTAGGGGTGATAATTTTAATTTCATCATTCTTTGGCTTTGGATATATGGTCAGTTTTTATAAAAAGAATGAGACTGAAATAGAACCAACCAAAACTACCTCAATAATAATTACATCTGGGCTATATAGATACTCA
Source organism: Flavobacteriales bacterium (assembly GCA_002710495.1). Lineage (GTDB taxonomy): Bacteria > Bacteroidota > Bacteroidia > Flavobacteriales > BACL11. The sequence continues at coordinate 32,140 of PAKE01000032.1, read as the reverse complement.
AGAAATCCTGTGTATCTAATATCTTGTGCAGGTCCGATTGGTTTAGGTTTTATTTTTATGACTTATTGGGCTATGTTTGCATTTATTCCTGCACTGATAGTCGTTTANTTTACTGCCGTAAAAAAAGAAGAAAAATACCTGGAAAAAAAGTTTGGGCAAGAATATTTAGACTATAAAAAGAAAGTCAGAAGATGGCTTTAAAACAATAGATTAACATGGAAACACTTTACTTCAGATAAATAAACTTCTTCTACAAATAATCAGTTAATTAAAATCATAGACATATTAGGAAGAGAAGTTAACGAAAAACGAAATACCACACTATTCTACATCTACAATGACGGAACAGTAAAAAAGAAGATAATTATTGAGTAATTATAAATTTGAGAAATTCTTTATTCCTTTTAGTTTGTTTTTTACTAAAATAGAGTAGTTAGTTTTTCCTGTTAAAGAACATTTCTGAGAAATATTTCTTCTTTTTGTAATAAGCTTAGGAATCTCAAAATAAAAGGAGAAATGAGCTTTCATTACTGCAAACAAATGACTTATTCCTTTTTTATTACCTAAGAAAGTAATAGCAGCAATGCCATCCAAAACTAATCTAATAGGAATGATGACAAATAAAGAGGAGAGAGGTAAATTCTTAAACATCATATAGAGGTTATTCCTAAAATTCAGGTGAGTTTTGAAGGGTGACCCAACATTTAAGGTTCCTCCACCTACATGATACACCACAGATTTTGGCTCCACCATAATTTCACACCCTTTGTTTTTCAGTCTCCAACAAAGATCTATTTCCTCTTGGTGTGCAAAAAAGTCTTCATCTAACCCTCCAACTTCCCAAAAATGAGACGATCTTACAAAAAAACAGGCTCCTGTAGCCCAAAATACTTCAGTTGCAACATTGTATTGTCCTTTGTCTACCTCTAAATCATCAAAGATTCTACCTCTGCAAAAGGGATATCCGAATCTGTCAATATATCCTCCAGAACCTCCTGCGTATTCAAATTTGTTTTTATTGTTATAATCTAATAATTTAGGTTGGCAAGCGGCTATATTTTTATCTGAATCCATTAAAGAAATAATTGGGGAGATCCAATCTTTTGTAACTTCAATATCAGAATTAAGTAACACAAAATACTCTGCATTTATTTGTTTTAATGACAGATTATACCCTTTAGCATATCCATAGTTNCCATCATTTTGTATTATGCGGATATTTGGATGATTCTCCTCCAAAAACTTTATAGAATCATCAGATGAATTATTGTCTGCAATTATTACTTCTGCATCATTAGAATGCTGAATTACATTTGGTAAGAATTTTTCTAACCAATGTTTCCCGTTCCAATTCAATATTACAACTGCAGTTTTTATTTTTTGTGTTTCCATCTTCTGTGTGTCCAAAGCCAAAACTCTGGATTTTTGTTTATTTTTTGTTCTGATTTTCGCAAATATAAAGATGTAATTTCACCTTTTGTAGTTTTTTCAGGATTTGTACAAAGTTCCTCCAAATAAAATTCATANCTCCCTCTTNTTANTTTTTGTATNTTACAAAATAAAACNGGATAGTTCATTTTAGTAGNTATCTTTTCTGGACCTAAATATACAGAGCTTTCCTGATTTAAGAAAGTAGTCCAATAATTAGATTCGTTTTTTACAGGACTTTGGTCCGCAAGTAGCCCAATAATTTTGCACTCATCTTTTGTAGAAATAATATGCCTTAAAGAGTCTTTCATCTCTACTAAATCAGCTCCGAACCTTCCTCTTGTTGTATTCATAAGATCATTGAAAAAACTATTATTTATTGTTTTATAAACCCCCATCATTTTTTGTTTTGCAGTTAAGGAAACACCTAAAATTCCCCATTCCCAATTTCCGTAATGAGAAACGGTAAGTACTACAGATTTATTCTGATCAAAATATTTGTTTAACATNTCAATATTCTTGAAAACAAGTCTTTTCCTCATCTGATTTTCAGTAATACTTATTGATTTAATGCTTTCTATAATAAGATCAAAAAAGTGATGGTAAAATTTCTTTTCTATACTTCTTAACTCTATATCCGATTTATCAGGAAATGAATTTCTTAGATTATCTCTAACAACTCTAGTTCGGTATCTGATTAGTTTGTAAATCACTAAGTATAAAAAGTCAGAAATAAAATATAAACACCATAGAGGTAGTAATGATAAACAGTAGAATAGTATTTTTAAGATAAAGTTTCTCAATTTATAAAATTGTATTGCTAAATAACAAAAAACTATAGGAAATATTGATAATTTTATAGATAACAAAAAACCCACTATTTGGTGGGTTTTTGTGATCGCGACAGGATTCGAACCTGTGACCGTCTGCTTAGAAGGCAGATGCTCTATCCAGCTGAGCTACGCGACCATTATTTTTGAGTCTGCAAATTTATACTTATTTATTTCAGATAAAAATATTCTGTACTATTTTTTATTTATTTAATACAGCCATTTTTATAGCGGTAATAGCAGATTCTATTCCTTTGTTTCCGTGCTTTCCACCAGACCTATCAATAGATTGTTGTTCGTTGTCGTCTGTCAAAACTCCAAATATTACAGGAACATCACCATGTACATTCAGATCCTTAATTCCTAGAGAAACAGCATTACATATGTAAACAAAGTGATCGGTTTCTCCTTTGATTACCGAACCTAAACAAATAATAGCGTCATAGTTATATTGTGAAGCTATTTTTGCTCCAAAAACTAATTCGAAACTTCCCGGAACATCAATTCTAACTATATCATTCTGTTTTGATCCTAATTTAATTAATGTTTTCTTGGCTCCTATATATAGGTTCTCGGTAATATGATTATTCCATTCAGAAACAATAATTGCAAAACGCATCCCTTCAGAAGAAGGCACTTCTTCCATGTTATAATCTGATAAGTTGTTGTTAGTCGTTGCCATCTATATGATGGGTTTTATCTTCTGTTTGTTGCCGATGAAATATATTTATCAATATTTTCACCCTCTTGTGATTCAGAATATTCTGATTTTATTGTTTTATAAATTTCAAGAGCTGAAGAGAAATCTTTATTTATTTCATGTACATGAGCTTGTTTCATCATAAAATAAGGGGTAGTAAGATCATTTATATAGTCAGTTGATGCTGATTTGTATAAATTTATTGCTTCAGTTGTATTATCTAGTTCCATATATACATCTCCCTTTAACCCTGTTATTAATGATGAAATGATTTCATCATTAGTTTCAAAGTTATTTAAAGAAATTAGAGCCTCTTCAAAATACTGAGAACTATCCAATTTAGAACCTAGATTTAGTTGGCAAATAGCAGCATAGTAATTTGATAAATTTGCAGCTTCTGTATGAGGATAGTCCGAGATAATATCATGGAAACCTTTATTTATTGTTGTTGAGCTATCAATTGGATTTATTGCTGTATCTCCATTGAGAGCTCCTTCATAGTTTCTATTATCAAAATTAAACTGAGCTTGAGACAAATCTGAGTTTGATTTGTTGATTGTTTCTAGTGAATAAATTTTAGTTGGAAAAAATGATTTAATTGTGTAATATTTATTAAAAACCAGAAACGAAGCAATAATAACAAGTATAAGTCCTAATATTTTCAGTAATTTTTTCTGATTTTTCACTACAAAAAGTCCCGCCTTACTTAAGTTATCTTCAACATTCGCAAATTGTTCGTCTGTTTTATTTACTTTTTTTGCCATTTAATCTTTATTTTTGAATTCGCAAATATACAACAAAATTGAAATTAAAAAACCTAAGATTACTCAACTTTAAAAATCATTTAGATTCATCCTGGGAATTTAATGATAGAGTTAACTGCTTTGTTGGTCATAATGGGTCAGGAAAAACAAATATTTTAGATGCAATTCATTATCTATCGTTAACTAAAAGTTATTTTAATTCAAGCGATTCTACAAGTATTAATTTTAATTCTGAATACTTTACAATTAAAGGTTCTTTTATTAGAGAGAATAGTTTTTCAAATATAGTTTGTAATGTAAAAGATGGTTTTCCTAAATCTGTAAAAAATAATGATAAAAAATACAAAAGATTCTCAGATCATATTGGAAATTATCCAGTTGTTTTTGTTTCCCCAACAGATACATCTCTGATTACAGAACACAGTGATTCAAGAAGAAAATATTTAGATTCAGGAATTTCTCAGTTTAATAATTTTTATCTAAGAACTTTAATTTCTTATAATAAAACCATAAAACAAAGGAATGAATTATTAAAACATTTTTTATTAAGCAACACTTTCGACAAGAACACCTTAAGTACTTATAATGAGTTACTTGTAAAGTATGGTTCTATTGTTTTTTCTGAAAGGAAAAAGTATCTAGAAAAGTTTGTTCCTGTTTTTCAGAAATATTATACAGAGATTAGTAGTGGAAAAGAGAAAGTAGATATTGAATACAAAAGTCAGTTAAATGAAAACCATTATTTAACGCAATTAAATAATTCATTGAATCAAGATAAGATATCTTGCAGAACTAGTGTTGGGATTCATAAAGATGACTTATTATTTACACTTAAAGGAACTTCTGTAAAGAAATATTCTTCACAAGGACAGCAAAAATCCTTTTTAATCTCTCTTAAATTAGCTCAGTTTGATTTTCTAAAAGAAGAATTGGGATTAAAACCAATTTTACTGTTAGATGATATTTTTGATAAACTAGATGATAAAAGGGTTGAAAGCTTGATTTCACTTGTGAAAAGAGGAGCTTTTAATCAGGTATTTATTACAGACACAAGTAAAGAAAGAAGTGAAGAGATACTAAAAAAAACATCTTCAGAATATTCTATTTTCAACATTCAGAATTAGTAGTGACAAGAAGAAAAAAAATAAACAGTCTTGAAGATATATTGAAAAAAATATCTAAGAAACCAAAATTAAAAAAGAAGCTAGATGGGGTGGAAGCACTAGATCAACTAAATACTATACTTGGGAAGAATCTTGAAGCATATATAACAAATAAATATTTCCAAAATGGAATTATTTACATTCACTTATCCTCATCTGTTTTAAGATCTGAGTTATCTTATCAAAAACAAGGACTGGTTGAGAGTGTCAATCAGAATATCGGCAGAAAAATTGTAAAAGATATTGTATTAAAATAGTCACTACATCTTTAATCGTAAGTGTTTGAATTGTATTTTAGAATCTTTCATCATCAGAGAAGTGAAAATTAGCTTCAATATTAGCATTTTCGTCAGAGTCAGATCCATGAACAGCATTCATTGCAAGGCTAGTAGCAAATTCTTTTCTTATAGTTCCTTCATTCGCTTCTTCAGGGTTAGTGGATCCAATTAGAGTTCTAAAATCAGCAACCGCATTATCTTTTTCTAAGATAGCTGCAATAATTGGCCCTCTACTCATGTATTCTACTAATTCTCCATAAAAAGGTCTTTCTTTATGAACTTCATAGAATAATCCTGCTCTTTCAGCAGTGAGATGTACTTTTTTTAAAGCTAAAATTCTAAATCCCGCTTCTTCTATTCTGTTTAAAATAGCACCAGTATTTCCAGCTTCTACAGCTTCTGGTTTAATCATTGTAAATGTAATGTTTCTCATTGTATTTTTTTATTTATGGTTTGCAAAACTATGAAATATAAATGTTTCCGATAGTTTTTTTATTCTTATTTTTGCGACCCATGAAAGAAAAAATATCAGAAATAAAAGACTTATTACAAAATCCGAAAGATATTGTAATTACAGTTCATAGAGGTCCAGATGCTGACGCTTTAGGTTCCGCTCTTGCTCTTTCTGAAGTTCTAAAACAATTAAATCATAATGTGACAGTTATTTCACCTAACGATTACGCATCCTTTTTATATTGGATGAAAGGAAATGACCAGGTTGTCATCTATTCTGAGGATAAAGAAAAAGCTCAGAAAATCACTAACAATGCTGATCTAATTTTCTTGTTAGATTTTAATTCTTTAAGTAGAATTTCAGATTATTCTGATGTAGTAGAAAATTCTTCAGCTATTAGAATTATGATTGATCATCATCAAGAGGTGGATATAAAGGCCGCAAATATCATTATTTCTGATCCTAAATCATGTTCTACCGCACAGTTGTTGTTTGAAGTGATTGAAGACTTAGAATATAAACATCTTATTAATAAAGATGTGTCTGAATGTCTGTACGCTGGAATCATGACAGACACAGGTTCTTTTAAGTATTCTTCTACTACATCAAAAACACATCATATTATTGCTGAACTTATTAATTTAGGAGCTGATAATTCAAAAATACATGATTTAATTTATGATAATTACTCTGAAAACAGAACAAAACTTTTGGGTTATTGTTTAAATGATAAATTACAAATATTTCCTGAATTAAATTCTGCTATTATTTCATTAACAGAAGAAGAATTGAAAAATTTTAACTTTAAGAAAGGAGATACTGAAGGAGTAGTAAATTATGCTCTTGCAATAAAAGGTATTATATTTGCCGTTTTTATTGCTGAAAAAGAAGGAGTAGTAAAATTGTCTTTACGTTCAAAAGGAGATTTTAAAGTAAATGAAATTGCTAAAAAACACTTTAGTGGAGGAGGGCATATGAATGCTTCTGGTGGCATTTCAGGGCTGTCGGTAAATAAAACTATAGAAAAAGTCATAACAATATTTAAAGAAAATAAAACAAACTTAACTAAATAAAATTACATGAAAACTATTAACATTATTAAATCATTCATCTTGACTGTCGCTATATTTAGTAGTCAATTTGCGAATTCTCAACAAGTTAAATGGAATAAAGAAACTAAAAAATTTGAAAAAACTAATAAAACAGAAATTAACAGTATGCAAGCAAAAATTAAAACAACAAAAGGAGATATTTTAATTGAATTAGAATATGAAAAAACTCCAATTACAGTAGCGAACTTTGTGAGTTTGTCAGAAGGAACAATGGAAAACACAGCAAAGGCTTTAGGAATTCCTTATTACGATGGACTAAAGTTCCACAGGGTGATTGATAACTTTATGATTCAAGGAGGATGCCCATTAGGAACTGGATCAGGTGATCCTGGATACAAATTTCAAGATGAGTTTCATCCTGATTTAAAGCATGATAAAGCTGGGGTTTTATCTATGGCTAATTCTGGACCTGCTACAAATGGATCTCAGTTTTTTATCACACATAATGAAACTCCATGGTTAGATGGTAAACATTCTGTTTTTGGACATGTAGTTGAAGGTCAAGATGTAGTGAACTCTATAGTTCAAGATGACATTCTTGTTTCTGTAGAAATCATTAGAAGTGGTTCGGCAAAAGATTTTGATGCTAACAAAGTATTTGAGGAAGTTATTGCTGAATCTAAAAAAGCCGAAAAACTTAAGAAATTAGAATCGGAGAAAGCTATGAAAGGATTAACTAAGGGCGCTACAGTAACCAAAAGCGGATTAGCTTATAAAGTAATTAATAAAGGTAAGGGTAGTGTTCATCCGAAAGCAACAAGTACCGTAAAGGTTCATTATACCGGAAGGCTAACTGACGGAACTATATTTGATTCTTCTGTAGAAAGAGGTGAACCAGTAGAATTTCCATTAAATAGAGTTATACCAGGATGGACTGAAGGAGTTCAATTAATGGTGGTTGGTGACAAATGGAATTTTATTATCCCTTCTAATCTAGCATATGGAGAAAGAGGTATTCCACAAGCTAATATTGGTCCAAATGCAACTCTAATATTTGAAGTAGAATTATTAGAGATTAAAGAAGATGTGGAAGACCCTCATAAGGGACATAATCATGATGAACATGATGGTCATAATCATTAATAAAAAAGAAAACCACTGATTTCTCAGTGGTTTTTTTATTATATTAGTTATTAATTCTTTATTTAGCATGTATAATAAATATTGTTGGTGATTTGTGGATGTTAGGAAGATTCTCTGATCTCCACTCTTCAATTGTTTTTGTTTTTATGTTTTCTGAATCAAGTGTAATATTTGATGCAATACATAGTTTAGTGTTTTTAGAACAAACTTTCAATACAGACTCAAACAGTTGAATATTTCTGTAGGGAGTTTCCATAAAAATCTGAGTTTGTTTAGTTTTTCTACTTAATACCTCTAAATCTTTTATTTTTCTACTTCTTTCAGATTTTTCAATTGGTAAATATCCTGTAAAAGCAAAATTTTGTCCATTTAAGCCAGATGACATTAGCGCTAGTAAAACAGAAGAAGGCCCTACTAATGGAATTACTTCTATCTGAAATTTATGAGCGAAATTTACAATTTTTGATCCAGGATCTGCAACACAAGGTATTCCAGCTTCCGATATTATTCCAACATCCTTCCCTTTATAAATATGAGGTAAAAATTCTTCTTCAAGATTTAATTTATCATGTTTTCCGTAGGAGTAGAATAGGGTAGAGTCAATATCTTTTTCTTTGAATAATTTCTTTATGAATCTTCTAGAATTCCTTATGTTCTCTACAATAAAAATATCAATATCTTTAATTTTATCCCTAACAAAAGAAGGAAGTGTTTTCTCCTCAGTACCTTCACCTATAATTGTTGGGATTAAATATAACTTACCTTGTTTCATAATTTCTCAACAATAGCATCACATGCGTTGTCTAGCATATCATATACAATTTGAAAACCATCACCTGCTCCGTAATAAGGATCTGGAACACTATCATAAGATTTTGGGATTAATTCGTTTAAAATAACATCTACTTTATCTCTTTCTGATTGATTTCTTGCAATAGAAATTATGTTTGAATAATTATTGGTGTCCATCGCATAGATCTTATCAAAATCATCAAAATCTTTTTCTGAAAATTGCCTTGCTCTTTGGTATGTTAAGTCAATTCCATTTTTATTTGCAATTTCAATTGATCTGGAATCTGGCAGATTTCCAACATGGTATGATGCGGTTCCTGCAGAGTCAACAAATACATCAAGATTCTGGGTTTTGTTTTTTAAGATTCCTTCTGCAAGAGGAGATCTACAAATATTTCCTAAACAGACCATTAAAATTTTCATGATTTTATGAGTGGATTAATCTCTTCTCAATATCAGAAATATACCCCTTAAACCTTTTGTCAGTATCAGATAGATTGTTCACGGTTTTACATGCATGAAGCACGGTTGCATGGTCTTTGTTTCCACAGTGTTTACCTATATGAGCTAAAGAAGATTTAGTAAGTTGTTTAGAGAAATACATTGCTAATTGTCTGGCTTGTACAATTTCTCTTTTTCTTGTTTTTGATTTCATTATATCTACTGGAATATCAAAATAGTCACAAACAACTTTTTGTATATAGTCGATAGAAACCTCTCTAGCAGTATTTTTTACAAATTTGTCTAGCATATTCTTTGCTAAATCAATTGTGATTTCTTTTCTGTTTAAAGAAGCTTGCGCAAGTAAAGAAATTAAGCTTCCTTCTAATTCTCTAATGTTTGTTGTAATAGAGTAGGCTATATATTCTATTACTTGATAAGGAATATCAATTCCATCATTCTTAATCTTTTTCTTTAGTATAGCAAGTCTAGTTTCTAATTCAGGAGACTGTACATCAGCTGCTAATCCCCACTTAAATCTAGAAAGTAACCTTTGTTCCATTCCTACTATGTCAACAGGAGCCTTATCAGAAGTTAAGATAATTTGCTTGCCATTTTGATGTAGGTGATTAAATATATGGAAGAATGCGTCTTGAGTTTTTTCCTTTCCACATAAGAATTGTACATCATCAATAATTAAAACATCAATTGATTGATAGAAATGCATGAAATCATTAATTTTTCCATCCATAATAGAGTCAACAAATTGAGTTTGAAACTTGTCTGCTGAAACATATAATACAGTGTTTTCAGGGAATAGTCGCTTAGTTTCTAACCCTATAGCATTTGACAAATGTGTTTTTCCTAAACCTCCAGAACCATAAATTAACAAAGGATTAAATGAAGTTCCTCCTGGTTTTTGAGCTACAGCATATCCAGCAGATCTTGCTAACCTATTACATTCTCCCTCAACAAAAGCATCAAATGTGTAAGCCGGATTTAATTGAGGATTAATATTTATCTTCTGTAGTCCAGGAATAATAAAAGGATTTCTGATAGACGGACTACTTACTCCGATAGGCATGCTGATAGGATTGTTCTTAACCGAACCATGTTGATTAGATGGTAATTTTGTAATGTGCGGATTAGAGTTGCTTCCAACTTCAACTACAATATTGTAGTCTAGTTTACCGTCTTTTCCTAAAAATCTTTTTATGGTTTTCCTAATAAGAGTAATATAATGTTCTTCCAAATATTCAAAAAAGAACGCTGTAGGAACTTGAATAGTTAAAGTTTTTTCTTTAATATTTACTGGTGTAATAGGTTCAAACCAAGTCTTGAAATTTTGTGGGCTAACATTGTCTTTAATAACGTTTAAACATTTATCCCATACTTCTTGACATGTTAGTGTATTCATCTTTACTTCTCTTTGTTTTGTATTTTTTATATGCTTTTTCTGTGTGTCAATTAAATAAGAAACAACTCAATTGAATCACAATATTAGTAAAATGTTAACAAACGGAAGTTAAAAAACAGTAAAAAATTTTGCTTGACTTTTAACTTTTTTTTACAGTTGCACTCTGCTAGATAAAGACCAAAGTACAGTTTTTAATTTTGAAGTAAAAATGTAATGTAAATCACTTTCTTTTTATAAATATTGAACCTCCTCTTACTTTTTTTACACACGATTTTTGATTAAAAAAATAATCAATTCTCCCAATGTTAATTCCAGCCCATCCAACTTGTGCAATTTGAACATTTTTTTTGTCCATATTTCTCACAATTACTGGCTCATTTAGAAATGTATGAGTATGTCCTCCAATAATTAAATCTATATTATTTGTTTGATAAGCAAGTACTTTGTCAGACATCTTTTTAGTGTTATATTTAAAACCAAGATGAGACAAACAAATAACCAGATCGCAACCAAGAGAAACCTTTAAATAATTAGAGTAATAATTAGCTTTTTTTATAGGGTTTTGATATAAAGTATTGCCATACAGATTCTTAGGGACAAGTCCGTCTAATTCAATTCCAATTCCAAAGACCCCTACTTTTATTCCCCCCTTATTGAATACTTTATATTTTAAATATTTGTCGTGCATATTGGTGTTAGAGAAGTCGTAATTAGATACTATAAATGGAAATTTTGCATGCGGTAATTGATTAACTAAACCATCTAATCCATTGTCAAAATCATGATTTCCTATAGTTGATGCATCATAACCCATTTCACTCATCAATTTTAACTCTAATTCACCACCATAAGTATTAAAATATGGAGTCCCTTGAAATATATCTCCTGCGTCTAAAAGTAGAACTTGATTTCCCTCATCACGAATCTGTTTTATAATAGTTGCTCTTTGAGCCATTCCACCTACTCCTTTGTTTCTTCCGCTTTCAAAAGGATGAATATGAGAATGCATATCGTTTGTATGTAAAATAGTAAGTTGATTTAATGCTGAAGTATCAGAAAAGGTTTTTGATGGTATAATACTAATAGCAGCGGTACCTAACGCAGCTCTTTTTATAAAGTCTCTTCTACTATTCATTCTGATATTTTGTTATTCTTCTGTCTAATTTAGAAGTGATAGTTTGTTCTGTTTTACAATAGTTAATAATTGCATCTCTTATCTTCAGTCCAACTTTGAATTGGTTTTTATTGTTAAAGAAACTCATTTTATCTCCTCCATTAGCTAAATAATCTGATGTTAATACTCTGATTTTATAAGTTTCTTCAATTTCACTAACTATATACACTTCTTCTTCACCACCACAACTACTTGCAATTACTGGTACACTCATTAAAATATTATCTCCCTGTCGATAAAGAATTTTTCTACTAGAATTTACCATGCAAGAATCTATTGAGTATACACTAAGTCCTGATAAAGGTTCTCCTCCTCTTAATAATATATACTCTATTAAGTCAAAAAGTTCTAATGCATTTAACTCTAGTATTACTAGTTCGTTATCAAAAGGCATAAGTTCATAGATTTTTCCTCTAGTAATTTTTCCTTGTGGAAGAGTGGATCTTAATCCTCCGTTATTCATTATACATATGTCAGCTAAGTCAGAATACTGATCTAAACATAAATCTGTAACAAAATTTCCAAGTAAACTTTCAGGTCTTCCTTTTGTCATTTCAATTTCAGAAACACACAAAACTTCATTCATTACCGAATCTATTCCTATTTTATAAGGTTCAATTATTGAAGTTATAAGAGAGTCTGGACTTGCAGAAACGGAAACAATACTGTTTTGTTTTGATTTAATAACACGTTGCGTACTACAAGCTGACAATAAAATTGCAACTATATATATAATGTATAATCTTAGTTTCATTTAATTTACAATTCTAAGAATAATTTTACTTTCTGAAAATATATTTATTTATTTTTGTTAAAATTATTTTTATGTATACACACAAAACAAAAGTAAGAGTTAGATATGCAGAAACAGATCAAATGAAATACGCTTATTATGGTGTGTACGCTCAATATTTTGAAGTTGGTAGAGTTGAGTTGTTAAGAAGTTTAGGTGTTACATATAAATCAATAGAAAATCTTGGTTTTATACTTCCGGTTGTAAATTACAACATAGACTATAAAAAACTAGCATTTTACGATGATGAACTTACTATTGAATCTACAATAAAAGAAACTCCATCGATAAAGATTATATTTAATTACAGAACTTTAAACGAAAAAGGAGAGATATTGAATACTGCAGAAACTACGTTGGTTTTTATAGATTCTAAAACTTTAAAACCATGTCAATGTCCTGATATTTTAACAAACAAATTAAAACACATTTGAAGAAATACTTGGCAGAGCTAATAGGTACTTTTATAATGATTTTTATTGGAACAGGATCAATTATGATTGACAGCATTCATAATGAAATTGGAAACATTGGTATTGGACTTTGCTTTGGGTTATCTGTAATGTCTGTTGTCTATGCTTTTGGGAATATTTCTGGATCTCATATAAATCCTGCAGTAAGTATCGCGTTTTGGATAGATAAAAAGCTGGTCACAAAAGATTTGATTCCATATATTTTTTTTCAAATAATTGGAGGGATTCTTGCTTCAACGTTATTATTCTTTCTTCTTCCAGAATCTAAAACAATGGGGGAGACTCTAATAAAGTGTGATAATTGGAAATTAGTTTTTACTTTAGAATTTATAATTACATTTATACTGATGTTTGTTATTCTTCAATTTTCAGATAAATCAAGAAATTTAGATAGATTCTCAGGCATTGCTATTGGGGGTGTAGTGGCATTTGCGTCTATATTGGTTGGTCCTATCTCAGGAGCATCAATGAATCCAGCAAGAAGCATAGCTCCAGCGATATTGGTTAATGATTTATCGTATTTATGGATTTATATTGTATCTCCAATTTTAGGAGCTGTCTTATCAGTTTTTGTTTATAAGATAATTCAAACAAAAAAAATATTGTAAGAATTGCTACTCTTTTTTCCTAAAACTTCTTAATAAAAATATAATTATTGTTAATTGTAGGACAATTAATAAGTAGTGTAAAATTCTAATTTTTATTTCTCCTTCAGATATTAAATATACATACTCCAATACTTTGTAGAATCCGTAGGAAACAGAAAGTCCTACTAAATATCCTATTTGTTTCAGGATGTCAATTCTTGACAAGAAATTTTTATCGTGAGCTACTAGAGTTTCAGCTCTTACTAAATATCCTCCAAAAATAAAAGTAAATTGGTATAGACAATAAATAAGTAAAGCGGAAATAAATGAAATATTTAGCGATAGAAAAACTAGTAATGTAAATAACATTACTATTTCAACTATTAATGATATCTTAAAGAAACTCTTAATGTTTAGAAGTTTATCATAGAATAAAGCTATAAGTAACATTGAAGAAGCTAACACTATCCCGCCAAGAGAGTAAATTGAAGGGTCTTCTAGAGGTTTGTAAATAGTAAATAATATTCCTACAGACAATCCAGTAAAAGAGGAGTTAAAAAGTTTATATAACAAAAAGTATTTCCTATTTAGCTCCAAAACTACTTTTCTTTACTAGTAATAAGTTAATCTTCTAACTTTAGCAATTAGTTTTGCTAATCTGATAACTTGTTTTGTGTATCCGAATTCATTATCATACCAAGTATAAAGAACTACATCTTTTCCACTAGCAATAGTTGCATTACTGTCATAAACAGAACAGCAAGTATTTCCAATAATATCAGTAGAAACTAAATCAGGATTAACCTGATAATTAATCTGATTTATCAAATTTCCTTTCAGGGATGCATCTCTCATTACACTATTTATATCTTCAAATGAAGTGTCAGAATTCAGAGATAATTTTAAAATCGCTAAAGAAACATTTGGAGTAGGTACACGAACCGCATTTGCAGAGAGTTTTCCTTCTAAAGATGGAATTACTTTTGTTACTGCTTTTCCAGCTCCAGTTGAAGTAATAACCATATTAATTGCAGCTGAACGCCCTCTTCTTGGCTTTTTGTGCATATTATCTAATAAATTTTGGTCACTGGTATAGGAATGCACTGTTTCAAGATGTCCTTTCTCAATGCCGTATTTTTCTTCTACTACCTGTAAAATAGGAGCAATGCAGTTTGTAGTGCACGATGCAGCTGAAAAAATATCTGTATTATCAATATCTAAATCATTTGAGTTAATTCCATAAACAATATTTGGAATCCCTCTTCCTGGAGCTGTAAGTAGTACTTTATTAATTCCTTTAGCTTGTAAATGACGAGATAAAGCTTCTTTATCTGTAAAAGCACCGGTATTGTCAATTACTAATGCATTATTAATTCCATGAATAGTATAGTCAGTATCTTCTGGATTACTTCCTTCAATAAACTTAATAACTTGTCCATTTACAATAATTGCTTGATTTTCTAAATCAACATCAACCACACCCTTAAAAGCTCCGTGAACTGAGTCAGTTCTTAAGAGATCCGCTCTTTTTATTATTTGAGCATCAGTTAATTTTCTGACAACAATAGCTTTCAGTCTTAACTGTTCTCCTTTTCCTGCTTGTTTTATAAGTTCTCTAGCTGCTAGTCTTCCAATTCTTCCAAATCCATATAGAATCACATCTTTTGCTTGTTTTGAGCTTGTATCTGCTCCAACAATATGACTTAATTTTTCAGATAAAAAAGTGTTTGCTTCAGTAGATTCGCTTTCAATATATTCAGCAGTTAATATTCCAATATCTATTTTACTTGGAGATAAATTCATATTTATCATTTCTTTTGCAAGTAGAGTGGCGGTTTCGACATTATTTTCTCTACCTACAACTTTCTTAGCATATGAAATATAATTGAGCAATTCAGAAACCCCAATTTCCAATAGTTTTTTTCTAAAAAGTACCAGTTCAATACCTTTGTCATACATTAAGGTTCCAACAGAATTTAAAAGATCTACCCCTGATTTTTCCTTGTTCACCCAATTATTTAATTGATTCTCGTAAGACTTGCTCATATTTTATTTTATATTATTAATTTTTTATCTACCTCCTCAAATTTTCTACAATCTTTTATATCGGATTCCCTATAAGATTTCTAGCTACTTCTGCTGAAATTATTCACAAAAATAGTATTATATCTCAAATAATAAATAGCTTTTAAACTCTATTTTTTTATTCCATTTAAATCTGTATTTTTACAATTAAATAAATTGATAAAATGATAGTAGATTTTTATAAATTCCAAGGGACAGGAAACGATTTTATCATGATTGATGATAGAGGAAAAGAATTTGACATTGAAGATTCCTCTCTTATTAGATCACTTTGTGAAAGAAGATTTGGGATCGGTTCTGATGGTTTGATCTTACTTCGAAATCATGAAGAATATGATTTTGAGATGATTTTTTTTAACTCCACTGGGGAAAGATCTACTTTTTGCGGAAATGGTGGTAGATGTATAATTGCATTTGCTCATTTATTAGAACTATTTGATAACGAATGCAGATTTATGGCTTATGATGGATTGCATGAGGGTTCGATAGATAAAAATATGGTTTCTTTAAAAATGGCGGAGGTGAAAGAAGTTGATGTACGAGAAGATTCCGTTGTGTTAGATACGGGTTCTCCGCATTTAGTGAAATTAGTAGATAATGTAAAAACTATAAATGTACTTAATAAAGGAAAAAAACTAAGGTTTTCTAAAGAATTTGGTGATTACGGGATAAATGTAAATTTTGCAGAAGTAAATGAACTCATTTCTATAAGAACTTATGAGAGAGGTGATGAAATGGAGTCTCTTTCTTGTGGAACTGGAAGCGTAGCTACAGCTATTGCTCTTTATGAAATTGGAAAAACTGATGATAAAGAAATAAACATACAGACTAACGGAGGAGAACTAAAAATAAGCTTTAATCATGATGGGAAAAAATATACAAACATTTGGCTTTCAGGAGAGTCAAGTATGGTTTATTCTGGAGAATTTGAATGTTAAAAGAAAAAAAAATAAAGTTACGAACTCTTTTTCCGACTGATTTAGAGTTTTTGCAAAAGATAGAAAACGATAGAAGTTTGTGGGAATACGGAAGCGATAGAAAAATTTTTGCAATTGAGGAGCTTACTAACTACATAAAAAACTCATCTGAAAAAATCCAAAAAGCAAAACAGTTTAGATTTGTAGTTGATTACAATAACACTCCTGTTGGTTTTGTTGATTTATTTGAATATAAAGATAGTAGTGCAGGAGTTGGTATTATTATTGATAAGGAATATCAGAAAAGAGGTTTTGCATCAGAATCTTTAAGGTTATTGATAGATTATTGTCTAGAAGATCTAAAACTAAAAAATTTACATTGCAAAATAAGTAAATCTAATCTTAGGAGCATCCAACTCTTTACAAGTTCTGGATTTACTTTTACAAAAGAAAAGGATAATGTATGTTTTTACACCTTTACTTTGTGAGGTTAATTCTTTTTCCTCTAATAATATTAATATTTTCCTGTAACAATGAAAATGTTTCTGAATATAAAGAACTGCCGGATAAAATTTATTTAAACCACAATGATACTGTTCAATATTTAGGGAAAGAGACCTGTAAGCAATGTCATTCAGAAATTTATAATTCTTTTATGCAAACTGGGATGGGACAATCTTTCTCCCATGCAACAAAAATAAAATCGGTATTAGATGAAAATAACAACCCTTTAATTTATGATGAGAATAAGAATCTGTACTACCAGCCAATTTGGAAAAAGGATAGTTTATATATAATGGAGTTTAGATTAGACAAGTATGATACTATTCATAAATTGATTCAGAAAATTGATTTTGTAATTGGATCCGGACAACATACAAATTCTCATATTTTCTCTATAAATGGATATTTACATCAAGCTCCTTATACTTTCTATACTCAAGAGGAAAAAGGGGATTTACCTCCTGGATATGAAAATGGAAATAACAGCCGTTTTACTAGAGAAATAGGGTTAGAATGTATGAGTTGTCATAATGCTTATTCAAAACACGTAGAGAATAGTATAAATCAATATCATTCTGTTCCTGATGGAATAGACTGTGAAAGATGTCATGGTCCTGGAGAGATACATGTTCAACAAAAACTTTCTGGAAATATAATTGATACTTCAAAATATATTGATTACACAATTGTTAATCCTTCAAAATTATCTTCTTCTTTACAATTTGATATCTGTAGAAGGTGTCATTTACAAGGAACTTCAGTGCTTCAAAATGGAAAAAATTGGAATGATTTTATTCCAGGAACTGTTTTATCTGAAACAATGGACACATATATTCCAAGATATGAAAATGATGAATCATTTATTATGGCCTCTCATGTCGATAGATTGCAACAATCTGATTGTTTTAAGGTTGGAGGAGTTAGTTGTATTTCTTGTCACAATCCACATAAAAGTGTTACTTCTTTAGATAATAATCATTTTAATAACAAATGTGTTTCATGTCATTCAAATTGTGAAGAAACTCCAAAAAACACGGATTGTATTTCATGCCATATGCCAAAATCTTCTTCAATAGATATTCCACATGTTTCCATAACAGACCATAAAATCTCAGTACATAGTAACTCAAAAAAAGTAAAAGGATCTTTTAAAGAACTTGCCTGTATTAATAATGATTCTCCAACTAATTTAAGTAAGGCGAAAGCTTATCTGAAGCATTATGAAAGTTTTGATCAAAATCCTATGTTGCTGGATTCTGCATTTATGTTTCTGAAAAGATGCAAAAAAGAGGAGAGTTTTCCATTTTATGTTCAGTATTATTATCTTAAAAAAGACTACAAGAAACTTATAAAATATTCAGAATATTACAGTTTAGACGAATTGCACAATATATTCACTAGCAATGTATTAAGTATTACTTACTCCAGAATTGCAGACTCTTATTCTAAATATAATTTTAATGAAAAATCTTATGCTAATTATTTAAAGTCAGTAGAACTATCTCCAAACAATTTAGATTTTCTACTTAAAACATCAGTTTTAGAAATCAAAATGTTTAAGTTTGAACAGGCAAAAATTAGATTGCAAAAGGTTATTAAATTCAATCCAAATTTTGAAAAAGCGTACTATAATTTAGGGCTTATTTATTTAAATGTAGATCAGGATTTATATTTAGCAAAACTTAATTTTGAAGAAGCGTTAAAACTTAATCCCGATTATATACAGGCAAAAGACATGTTAAAGTATATTGAAAATAATTAAATGAAAAAACACAAAAACATCATTACAATAAGTATGTTTATTATTTTATTAGTTAGTTTTTTTGTTTACGAAGAATTAACAAATAATAATAGTTTTTTTAGTTATTATGAAACCTTAGGTGGAGACAGAAAAGAAATTAAAATTCCAGTAAACTCAGAGATAGATGATGTTATTCATTTACTTAATAAAAATGGAGATTTACATTGTTTGCCATGTTTCAATGCTCTTGCTTATAAAAAGGGATATACAAAGAATATAATTTCTGGAACAATTATTTTAGAAGGAAGATATAGCATCAATTCATTAATCAACTCTTTAAAGGTCAAAAAGAGAGATGTAGGGAACCTGCAGATACCGGAAAATATTAGGTTAATTGAAGATATGATTATTTTAATAGAAGATTCTATAGGATACAAAAGAGGAGAGTTGAAAAGCTATTTAGATACTTCTAATTTTTTAATTGCAAATAATTGGACAATGGAAACTATCCCTGCATTTTTTATTCCTAATACATATGAGTTATATACAGATGTATCAGTTGAAGAATTTCTAAATAAAATGAATGATGAATACAAGAAATTTTGGAATATAGAAAGGGAGCGTAAATGTGATTCATTAGGAATTACAAAAATAGATGTGTCTATTCTGGCTTCTATATCAGAAGAAGAACAGGATAAAAGGTTGGATGAAAGATCAAAGATTGCGGGTCTTTATCTAAATAGATTAAAAAATCCAAGTCATTTCCCGTATTTACAAGCAGACCCAACAGTAAAATTTGCAAATAAAGATTTCGGAATTAAACAAGTCCTTAATAAACACTTGAAAATTGACAATCCATACAATACATATAAATACAAAGGACTTCCACCAGGACCAATTTGTATTCCTTCAATACATGCAATTGATGCAGTCCTAAATGCCGAGAAGCATGACTATTATTTTATGTGTGCTGGTAGTAATGGTGATGGATATCATAAGTTTACTTCAACAAATAGAGAGCACAATAAAAACAAAAGAAAATTTAAAAAGTTCCAAGGATTTAAGTAGAATTACATCTAAAATATTTTATTATTTTTGTTGAGAATAAAAAACAATTCAATACATGACAAAAATAAAATTTGGAACCGATGGATGGAGAGCTATTATTGCAAAGGAATTTACGACTGATAATGTAGCAAGAGTTAGTTTAGCTGTTTCAGATTTTCTTAATGAAAAGAATGAGAATCCTACCGTGGTAATAGGTCATGATTGTAGATTTGCAGGAGAACTTTTTGCTGTGACTGCCGCAAAAGTTCTAGCGACAAGAGGGGTTAGGGTGTTACTTGCTAAAGACTTTGTTTCTACCCCTATGGTGAGTTTGGGAGTAGTAAATTACAATGCAGATATTGGTGTAGTAATTACTGCGTCTCACAATCCACCTTCTTACAACGGATACAAACTAAAAGGAAGTTTTGGAGGACCACTTTTGCAAAACGATATTACAGATGTTGAAAATAGAATCCCTGAAATAAATTTAGTCAATATTGATTCTATACAATTAGAAGATTTACAAAAAAGTGGAATGTTAGAATATGTAGATTTAGAAGATGACTATTGTAAACATGCTGAAAATTCTTTTGATTTGGCATCTATCAGGAATTCTAGTTTAAAACTTGCGTACGATTCTATGTTTGGTGCTGGAAAGAATGTTATTTCTAGATTATTGCCTGAAACGATTCAGATTCATGATGATGATAATCCTGGTTTTCATGGTCAAGCTCCTGAACCCATTCATAGGAACCTATTAAAATTCTCTGAACTAATAAAAACAAATGGGAATATTGATTGTGGCTTAGCTACTGATGGGGATGCTGACAGAATTGGGTTATATAATTCTAGAGGAGAGTTTATTGATTCTCATCATTTAATTTTGTTATTAATTCACTATATGGTGAAATATAAGAAGATGAAGGGTAAAGTTGTAACCGCATTTTCATGTACTGTAAAAGTAAAACAGATTTGCAACCATTATGGATTAGATAATGAAACTGTTAAAATTGGATTTAAACATATTGCTGATAAAATGATCACGGAAAATGTTTTAATTGGAGGGGAAGAAAGTGGAGGAATAGCAACTACAGGTCATATACCTGAGAGAGATGGAATTTGGATGGGACTTATATTGTTCGAATTTATGGCAAAATCAGGTAAAACACTAGATGAGTTGATTAAGGAAGTTTATGATATTGTAGGTCCTTTTTCTTTTGAAAGAATAGATTTACATCTTGATGAAAACAAAAAACAATCAATTGTTCAGAATTGTAAAGATGGAAATTATACTTCTTTCGGAAAATACAATGTTGAAAGAGTAGAAACTACTGATGGATTTAAGTTTTTCTTTGATGATGATACTTGGCTTATGATCCGTGCTTCAGGAACAGAACCTGTTTTAAGAACTTACTCTGAAAGTTCTTCACAACAAAAGTGTTTTGATATTCTGGAAGAAACTAGAAGAACGTTATTGGATTAATAATATTTTTTTATGTTTATAGAATTTAGAATAGGAGATAAAGTAATTCTAAAAAAAGATAGAACAAAAGCAACGGTTCTATTATCAATAGGTGATAGAAAGGTGAAAATTGAGGATGAATATGGATTTGAATATATTGTTAATTATTCTGATATCCTTCCATTAAATGAATCTACAAACATTGTTAGTGCGTATGGGAAAGACTTTGAAGTTAAAGATGAAGATCTTATAAAAAAAAGAGAAAAGAAAACACATTTTAGCAAAAAAGATAGAGGTGGCATGGTAAAAATCGATCTTCATATTGAACAAATTAATTCTTATTATCATCATATGAAAAATTCAGAAATAATACAAATACAAATGGAATATTGCAAAAAAGAACTAGATCAAGCTATGATGAAGCATAAGAAATCTATAGAAATTGTTCATGGAATAGGAGGAGGTGTATTAAAGTCAGAAGTACATAAACTCCTCGGTTTGTACAATCTTAACTTCTTTGAGTCTAACAATGGAGGTTCGACAGAAGTTATTCTGTAGATTCTATTATTTTTCTAATCTTTTAATAATTTCTGAAATCTGTTTGTAAGAAATTCTTTTAGCTAAAATCTTTTTATCTTTATCAAGTAAATAAATTACAGGTGTTGAATAAATATCGTACTGATCTCTCCAAGTACTGCTAGCTGCCGGATTTCCATCGGAATCTTTTAGAATATCTCCAACATTAGTCCATTCACCTATTCCTTGATTCACAATAAATTCCTCCCATTTCTTTTTGTCAAACTCAGTTTGTACTGCATATACCTTAACATCTACAGGTTTATGAGAGCTTAGAAACTTTGGAGCTGCAGTTAATGAATCTACTACTATTTTTACTTTAGGTAATTCTTTCTTACAATGTCCACAATCAGGTCCAAAAAATATTAGTAGTGTGTACTTTGATTTTACATCATATAATTTATGGATGATTCCATTAGTGTCTTTCATAAATGGCATTCCAAGTTGATTTAAAAATGGTGGAGCTGGTCTTCCAATTAAGTTAGGAGCAATTTTTTCTGCTCTTTCTTCAATTTTTTCAAGTTGTTTTTCTTTTACCCAATCCGCTTCACCGGTCATGTAATAATTTTCTACCATATGAACAAAAACAGCATCCATACCCATTATTTTTGATCTTTCATAGGTAGAAGTAATATACGAAACTACGTATTGAAAGATATCCTTGTTTTTTCTAGAAAGTATAGCCATTATATCTGCAGATTTAGAAATAGAATCTGGATGTTGAACAGTAAGTTTATTCAGATAAGTATCCATCTTATTGAAAAATATAGGTGTTTTTAAAATCCTTTCATCTGTAAAATCCACATTATCCCAATAGTGTTCCTTGTAGTGTTCAAATTGGAATATTTGTTTTTCTTCCTTGCTTAATTCTTTCGGAGCTGCTGGTATTTCCGGTTCAGTTGTAGCCTTTATTACTTTAGTAAAAAATATATCAGAGTATTCTTCTTCAAACTGATCTTTAAATTCTTTTACCTCAGCATCAATCTTTATGATCTCTGCATTTATAGCTTCTTTTTCTTTTTCTGAAGCAGTTTTTTGTTTCTCTCTTAAAGGTGAAACTAATTTTTGTTGAGTTGTAATAAATTTTAAATAATTATAAAACGGAGTATTTTCTTTGCTATTTGTAAATTCCATACTTTCTACAAGTGAATTTAAATTTGTTTTAAAAGAAAACTGTTGTTCAGAAATAACTAAATCAAAATATTGTTGATTAGGTAAAACTACCAAATACATACCACCATCTAAAGTTTCGTCACCTTTAAAGATAAATTTTCCATTTTTAGAAAATGCAGTATCGGTAGCATATTGTTTTCCTCCAAAATAATACGCTAACATTACTGAAGTATCTTGCAATCCAATAACCTCACCTTTTATTTCATATGTATTATTCTCATTTGATTTAAGAAGATTTATCTGTTGAGAATAGGAATTAGATAAAATAAAGATTGATAATAATGTAAAGATGTATTTAATCATATTTTTTTGTTTTCGCAAATTTAATAAAGGTAACGTAATATCCAAACTTATATTTTATTCAAATTTATTTTCTTTTTAAAATGATAATTTAGATAGATTGTAGATATAATCATAAAGGAAGCTGTTATGTAGAAATAAATATTCAAATCTTGTATTTCATGTTTAAGAAGAGGGTAGAAACCAGATAAAATAAAACATAATATAATGGTATATACTGGTTCTAAATTGATAGCCATTACTAATGTATAAGGAGAGATATATTTCATTATCTCTGTCATTAGAACAAAAATCATTGCAGTGCAAATAATTGATAATACTAACAAGTATATTAAATCTCTTGATTCAATATTAAATAAAAACACTTCTGAATGTCCTAATAGAAGGATATATGCAGCTACAAGTATTGACCCACTAAACATTTCAATTGTACATAATTTTGTTGAGGAAATCTTATGAACATATTTTGCATTAAGCACCGTAAATAGTGCTGCTAATAATGATGAAATAATTCCATATAAATACGCTTTTCCTATAGATAGATCTATTGTGTTCCACCACATAATACATATAGATACTATAATAATAATCCCTAATAATATTTCATGTTGGCTAATCTTTCTTTTAAGAACTATAGGTTCTATAATTGAGGTAAATAAAGAGGAGGTAGAGAGACAAATAACTCCAATTACAGTATGTTCACGTATTGATTCAAAAAAGAAAATCCAATGTAAACCAACAATAAATCCAATAAAAGAAATTTTAAGTAAATCTTTTAATTTAATGTCCCAGAGATTATCTTTAATAGAGATAAAAATAAATAGAACAATAAAGGTGATCAACATTCTATAGAATACCAGAGCACTAGATTGTATTTCTTCATTTAAGTTTTCCAGTTTAATAAAACTCTCATTTCCTAGTATCCCAGTAAATCCAAGGATAATAACCATTACATGAAGAATAAAAAATTTATTACGTACAAATAATTGATTCATAACTATTATTTTAGCTTTGCAAAAATACAATAAATGAAAATACTTATTTCTCCTGCAAAAAAATTAGACTTTTCTAGTGAGAAGACTTTTCTTGAGAATTCAACATCCGTTTTCTCAGAAAAATCGAAGATTATAATGAAAGAATTATCTTCTTATTCCGCTTTGCATCTTTCTAAGTTAATGAACATAAGTTCAAATCTGGGAATAATTAATAAAGAAAGAAATGACAATTGGAGATTTCCATATCCTGATAAAGAATCAAAACAATCATTAATATCTTTTAAAGGAGAAGTATATCAAAATATGAAAATTGATACATTTAATAAATCTGATTTTGAATTTACAAACCATAGATTAAGAATACTTTCCGGATTGTACGGAATATTAAAGCCATCTGATTTAATTCTTCCATACAGATTAGAAATGGGAACAAAATTAAAAATAGGAGATAATAGTAATTTATATGATTTCTGGAGAGAATCTGTAACAGATTACTTGTTAAAAGAGATAAAAGAAGATAACTTTTTAATAAACCTTGCTTCTGACGAATACTTTAAAGTAATCAATAAAAAACAAATTGATATACCAATAGTTACTCCAATTTTTAAGGATATAAAAAATGGAAAAGCAAAAGTCATTTCCTTTTACGCAAAAAGAGCAAGAGGGGAGATGTGTAATTATATTATCAAAAATAAGATCTCATCAATTGATAAAATTAAAAAGTTTGATAATTTGAATTATATCTTTACTGAGGAGAATAATGGGAATCTAGTTTTTACCAGAAATCATAACTAAATTATCTGATTTGTAAAAATCAATTAATTTAATTAAATTTACCAAATAATAAATCAATTTATCATGAAGAAATTTATACTCAGTGTGTCATTATTATTTTCAATACTATGTTCATACGGTCAAATCCCATGCAACTTAACAGGAGGAAGTGTGTATATTGATCATACAAGTGGGCCTTGGATGATGAATGCGTCTGTTAATGGAATGTCGCAATATACTTATGTCTGGAGTAATGGAGGGTTAACTAATCAAATACCATTTTATACTCAGTGGTGTGTTACTATTACAGATATAATAAGTGGATGTGACACTATTATTTGCCAAGGATGTATTGCTGATTCAAACGCTCTATGTATGTGTCCAATGATATATAGTCCTGTATGTGGATGTGATGGAGTTCAGTATGCAAATTCTTGTTTAGCTGATTGTGCAGATGTTTCTTGGACACCAGCAATTCCTAATGGTTCTCTTGGTGGTTTTTTGCCATGTACTCAACCTATTACTTGTGAGGTAGAGATTGATGGTGATTCTATTATTTGTTCTTGGTGGAACCCTCAAGTTTTGACAGCAATTCCTACAGGAAATGGAACTCCTCCATATACATATGCGTGGAGTAATGGTCAATCTAATAGTAATATATTAACTATTATAAGCCCTGGAACTTATTGTGTAACAATAACAGACGTTAATGGATGTACAGCTACAGAATGTATTACTGTATCGGTACAGGATATCCCGATTTATTCAACACCATCTCCTCCTGTTATCTGTTTAGGGGATACTATTAATTTGGAATTTTGGAACACTCCTTTAACAAATATAGTTTGGGTGCCTACAGGAGACACAACTCATATGATCTATGACAATCCTAATAGTTCTACTACATATATTGTTGAAGGTATTGATGTTAATGGTTGTGACAGAAGAGGAGAGGTACTTGTATCTGTATATCCATCAACACCACTAAATCCAATGACTGCACCTAATTCTCTAACCGTTTGCTTAGGAGATTCTGTTATTATTGAAGTTAGCCAGGGTTTTATAAATTATTGNTGGAATACTGGAAATCCTTCTGATCAGGGAGAGGATAAAGTAGTAATATATCCAACTCAAGATTTTACTTATGTAGTTGAAGCATTAGACTCTAACGGATGTGAATCAAGAGAAGAAATCTTAGTACTTGTCGATACCTGTACAACAGGTATGTATTCTGAAATGTTCTCTAAAATTAATGTCTATCCAAATCCTACCTCAGATAAATTCTATGTTGATTTGCCTGAAAACAAAATTTTTACAATTTCTGTTTTAAGTATAGAAGGAAAATTAATATTACAAGAAATAGAAGTTGTAAATTCTATTGTGATTGATTCTGAAAAATTAACAAAAGGGTCCTATGTTTTAAGAATAGAAAACGATAAAGGAACATTTAACCAAATAGTAATTTTTGAATAATTTATGTTTAAAAATATAATCTATATTTTAGTTGCTCTTACTTCTTTATATTCATGTAAAAAAGACAATATTATACCAGATAATAATGCTCCTTATTATGGTGAAATTCCAACATTACTGCTGGAAAACTATGTGAATCGTGCATATATTGATTTATTAGGAAGAGAGCCTTTAGATGATGAAATGATAAATGATGTGCAATTTTTAAGAGACAATGAGGTTTCCATAGGAAGTAGAGACACTTTACTTTATAAGTTACAATATGACACTAATTTTGTAGTTGGTGATTCTTCTTATAAAATAGCTTATTTNCACAGATTTTACGATATGGTAAAAGTAAGATTGATTGAGGGAGCATCAAATGCTTATATAAATAGTGAAAATGCGAACTGGTATCAATTTTATCTTAATGATTCTTTAGGAGGAAACATGATAGATGCAAATAAAAAGATGCTGGAATACAATAAATTAAATGATATTATAAAATCNGAAAAACAATATTTGAACGGAACTATTTCAATAATAGAATACCACAAAAGGATGATTTACAATTCTATATATGATGATATCAATATGAATACCTTTAATTATATAAATGCTGTTTTNGACAANCTCTTGTTTCGATTTCCTACTGATTATGAATTTAATGAGTGTAAGTTAATGATTGATGATAACTCTACTCAGTTACTGATGGGGAGCTCTGGAAACTCTAAGTTTGATATGGCAGATATAATTTGCAATGCAGATGAATTTTATGAAGGATTAGTGAATTGGACATACATTACATTTTTAGGGAGAGAAGCGACAGCTCAGGAGAAAGATGAATTGATGAATGATTTAATTATAAACAACGATTATCAGAAAATACAAAGAATTATTATGAGTAGTGATGAATATGCACATTTTGACTAAAATTAAATATATGAAAAAACTATTGATAATTTCACTGTGTTTTCCACTACTATTTTCATCTTGTAAAAAGGATGATGTATATGAGATAAATGAGGTGAATGCAACATCTTATAATGCAAATAAGAATAAACTAAAAAGTACTAATCAGTATATATCAATTGTACATGCTAATTTGTTTCAACAAGCACTCTCTGCTAACGAATTAGTTGAAATTGACAGATGTATACAATCTATTGGAGATAAACAAGTAGCTCACGAAATTATCCTTTCAAACTTTATGAATAAAGGTGGTGTTATTATACCTTCCGATTCCTTAATGAGAGATGATTTGGATTTGTTTATTNAAGAAACATATAAAAGATTTTTTGTAAGAGATATAACAGAAGCAGAAAGAGAGTTCTTTCTTTCTTTTTTCGAATCTCATCCTAATGTAAGTGCCGAAATGGTATATATGGCATTTTCTTTGTCTAACGAATATCAATATTATTAATATGAAAAGAAGAACCTTTATAAAAAAATCTACCTTAGGAGGAGCAGCACTTTCTATTCCTTTTATATTGCCTAGCGGAAGATTATTTGCCGCTACAGGAAATAGAATGGCAGATCATGTCGTATTTATTGCNTTTGCTGGAGGAGTTCGTCAGCAAGAATCTGTTTTACAACAATATTTAGATGGGAGTCAAGACTATCCATCATCTGGGAATATTATGTATAATTTATTAGACGGAGCAGCACCAACAGACAAATTGGTTTATGGAGAAAATAATTCTAATAACGAGAATGTTCCAATTCCTAAATTACTTTCTCAAACTCTGCAACAGCAAGGAACTTTATTTAAAGAAGTTAATGCTTCTACAGTAGGACATTATTCAGGTGTAAACACTCTACTTACTGGTAATTATATGTATTCTCAAGGATTAAGAGTAAAACCATTAAGGCCAACTATTTTCGAATATTTAAGAAGACACCAAGGTGAAAAAGCTACAAAAACATGGTTTGTTGGTAATGGAATTGGAAATTCAATTCCTCTATTAGATTATAGCGAACACGAAAGTTATGGTTCTCAATATGGAGCAAATTTTTTAGCACCTACTATTACTTTTGGTGATGATGGAGAAAAACATCTTAAAAATGCTAAAATATATCATCCTGATGATGAGTTGGACCCAATGTACAAAATGAAATACTTTTTAGACAATGTTTGGTATTCTCAAGGAAATGCCTTNCCAGATATTGGTAATACAATTGAGGAAAAAGCAGAGATTAAACAATTTGTAAAAGATATGTTTGTAAAGAAAGAAAATGGAACAGTAGCACATCCTCCATCTGCTGCTAGTGGAGATGGACAAACTATCGGGTACGCTTGTGAGGTAATGAAAAGATTCAAACCAACTTTAACAGTAGTTTACCTTTCAAATGTGGATAGTTGTCATGCAAACTTTACGAGTTATCTGAAATCTCTTCATGAAGCAGATCATGCTGTTGGACATCTTTGGGATTATATTCAAAATCAGATTCCTGAAATGGCAAACAATACATCAATTATTGTTTCTCCGGAACATGGAAGAAATTTAGAACCAAACAACATAAAAGATGCAAATGCATTTTGGGGTTANGATCATTCAGATGCAAATTCCAGAAGGATATTTAATTTAATTGCTGGACCTGGTATTGACAGTAATTCAATTATAGGAAGTGAATCCAATGGAGTAGGAGATATAGTGAATATTACTCCTACAATTGCAGAGATTTTAGGATTTAAAGATGATGTAATTAACTCTGGATTGGTGTATAACAATAACTCCTTGTTTGATTTAATTTAAGATGAAGAGAATATTATTATTGTTGTTAATTATTATCACTTTTTTCTCTTGCCAAAAGGAAAAAATAAACCCATATGACAATCCAAATTTGTATCCTCCAGAGTTAGATACAACAATTTATTTTTCAGATCCTACTAATTTCGCTTCTATTTATAATGATATATTTTTGCCAACNTGTGCAAATGCAGGTTGTCATGATGGTTCTTTTGAGCCCGATTTTCGAACTATAGAAAGTTCTTATAATACTCTAGTTTATCATCCCGTAATAAAGAATAATCCTAATGGAAGCTATCAATATAGAGTGAAAGCTGGAAGCCCATCTGAAAGTGTCCTTTATGCCCGTTTATTAGCAGATGCAAATGGAACATCAACTTTTGATGCAAATTCTCAGGTAATGCCATTAACAGCAGATATTGTCTATGACCCAAATCAGGAACATATTTGGCATTTAGAAAAGGAAGAACATATTTCTAATATAAAAACATGGATAGAAAATGGAGCTCCTGACATGTTTGGGAATGAAGCTATATTGCCAAATAACAAACCAGAGATGCAAGGAGTAGTCTCCTTTGTTAGCGGAAGTAATAACGCTCTGCCTAGAGATGGGTCAAGAGGAACAGTACTTGTTCCCCCAGGAACAAATTCCTTGGAGATTTGGTTTTCGGTTGTTGATGACAATCTATCTCCAACAGATCTTTCATATAACAAAGTTAAATTTTCTGATAATTTATTTGATTTCTCTTCCAAACCAGAATTATCATTAACGGTAGTTAATATACCTTTAATGGAAATCGGATATTATGAAAGTCAGACTGTGGAATATTATCATAAAATCACATATGATATTTCTTCATTTGTATCTGGTGATGAGATATTTTTTAAGATTTATATTAAAGATGATGTTAATGAGGTAACTGAAATACCTAACAATGGAAGTTCATATCAATTTATTAGACATTTTACATTTGAAATATTATAATGAAAAAGATATTGTTTATTTCACTTTTAGTTTTTATTATGTCATCTTGCAAAAAAGAAGATGATTCTCTTTTCAATATTTCATTATTAAGTACATCATCTATATCATTACAAGAATTTCAGGAAAATATAATTGTAGAAATAGAATTTGAACATTCAGAAGGATTTATGGGTTTTTACGATCCTGATTATCTTTCGTTAGAAGTTAAAGACAGTAGATTAACAAATGCTGATTACTATCATCTTATTCCTTTAAATCCTCCGGATAATGAATTAGAAATAAAAGGAATAA
Source organism: Flavobacteriales bacterium (assembly GCA_002710495.1). Taxonomy (GTDB): domain Bacteria; phylum Bacteroidota; class Bacteroidia; order Flavobacteriales; family BACL11. The sequence goes on along the minus strand of PAKE01000032.1, from coordinate 1,599 downwards.
TACAACTAGAAATAGACGCTCCTTTCATACTTGGAAGTGGAAATTTAGAAACCTTATTTTTCACTATGCGTATACAAGATAGGGAAGGAGAGTGGAGTAATGACATTTCTACACCATTAATTTCTGTAAGTAGGTAATATGAAAAAATATCTGGCATTATATTGTGTTTTATTTAGCAACTTAATGATTGCACAGTACAATATGCAAGATTTAACGGTATACGATTGCGAAGGAACCTTAAAAGATAGTGAGTCGAACGCATTAAATCCTTCTTGGTATTCTCATGATGAAAATTTCAATTTTACAATCTGTCCAACAAATGCACTTCAGATTACAATTACTTTTACTTTTTTCTCTACTGAAATAATAAATGATTATGTTACTATTTACGATGGTCCGGACAATACTTATCCTGTCTTAGGAGTTTTCTCAGGAACTAACTTACCTCCTCAAATTGTATCTTCAGGATGTGTTACAATTGGGTTTATTTCTGATCAGAATATAGCGGAAGAAGGATTTGAATTAATGTGGGAAACAGATGTTTCAATACCAGCATCTCCAATAATAAGTTTGCCAATTGCTCCCAGCTGTAGTACAACGGTTTTTAATATTGAACTAGACAAATGGATTCACTGCGATTCAGTAGCAACTGCTCAAATTTTTGTAGGAGGACAAATAAATCAAACAGTAAATGCAACTGCAATAAATTGCACAAATGATTCTACTAATACAATTCAATTAAATATCAATCCAGGACTTAATGAAAGTGGTGTTTATACTATTTATTTTCAGAGTTATTTTACAGATGATTGTAATAATATATGGGATCTGTCCAATAATCTCCAATTTATTGTTAATGATTGTCCTTTACAAGTAGATTTAGATGCAAATAATACAACAATTTGTTTAGGTGACTGTGCAGACTTATTTGTAAATGTTGAAGGGGGTGACTCCACTTCATATAACTATCTTTGGAATCCAGCTTGGAACAATAGCCCTGGAGTACAGACTGTTTGTCCGGTAACAACAACTCTTTATACAGTAACTGTTAGTGATAATGGAACTTCTTTACCAACTTCCGATACAATTACTATAAATGTAGTTACACCTCCACAAACCCAGAATAATATAAGTATTTGTCAGAATGGAAATCCAGTTAATTTGGTAGCTGCTCCTTTAGGGGGATCTTGGTCTGGTACGGGAATTACAAATAATACAAGTGGGACATTTAATCCTAATGGATTAATATCTGGAACTTACACAGTAGACTATGGTTTTACAGGATGTACGGATAATATGGATGTTACTATCTTAGAGATATTCGCTGGGAATGATATTTCTGCTTGTCCAAACTCATCTACTTTTAATTTAAATACTTCACTTACTACCCCAGGCGGAACATGGTCAGGAAACGGTATACAAGCAAATGGAGATATAACAGCTTCTAGATTTTTAATGGACGGCGGAACTATAACAGATAATGTAACAATATTAGGATCATTATCTGCAAATAGTATTTTAACTCCTGCTACAATTAATGGATCGCCGTCAACGCCAGCAAATGCATCTTCTTCAATTAGTACAGATGGACTCGCAATA
>PAKE01000031.1 GCA_002710495.1 Flavobacteriales bacterium | reverse complement strand
CTTGAAAATATGAGTAATGCTGATTTAATTATTGAAACTATCAAACAAATAGATGTTATATCAAAACAGCTTTATATACAGTCAAAATCCTTTGATGAAGTCATTGAGCTTGCAAAAAACAATAAAAAAAAGTTGGCTTCTTTGCCATCAATTCAGCCATTATCTAATAAAGATCTGAAAAGAATGGTAAGTGGTTGGGGGTACAGAATGCACCCAACATTGAAAATAAAGAAATTTCACTATGGATTAGATTTTACTGCTTCTACAGGGACTCCTATTTACGCAACTGGAAATGGAACTGTAGAAAAAGTGAAATACACAAGATTTGGATATGGTAAACATATCATTATTAATCACGGTTATGAATACAAAACTTTATATGCCCATTTATCAGAATATAATGTAAAAAAAGGAGAAAAAGTAACAAGAGGACAGGTAATCGGATTCGTTGGAAATACAGGAAGATCAGTAGCTCCACATTTACATTATGAAGTCCTAAAGAATGGAAAAAAAGTTAATCCCGCTCCATATTGTTACAATAATGATTTATCTATTGAAGAATACGATAAAATGATTAAACTTTCATCAAAAGAAAATCAATCTTTTGACTAATGCCAAAACTAAAAACAAATATTGAAAAACTTTTTTACCCTATCGGAGAGGTTGCTCAAATGTACGGTGTAAATATTTCTTTAATAAGATTTTGGGAGAATGAATTTGAAATTCTAAAACCTAAAAAGAACAAAAAAGGAAATAGAATGTTTACTAAAACTGACTTGGAAAATTTAGAAGTTATTTTTCATCTGGTAAAAGAAAGAGGATTTACTTTAGATGGAGCTAAGAAGAAACTTAAAGAAAATAAAAAAGATACAATTGATAATATCTCTATAATTAAAAAACTAAAGGAAATTCGAAAATTTTTAGTAGACCTAAGAAAAGAGCTCTAATCTTTTCATATGAATGAAAAAGATAAAATCAAAATCTCTCAAAAATTAAACCAGGAAATTCTAGATACTAAAGAAAAGATTAAGCAATATTCTGAACTTAGTAAGCCAATTTCTCCAGAAAACGCAATAGGAAGAATTTCTAGAATGGATGCAATTAATAATAAAAGTGTAGTAGAAGCAGCTTTAAGAGAGTCTGAAAAAAAACTTGATGATCTTAAATATATTGAAAATCAAATTAATGAAGAATATTTTGGACTTTGCATGAAATGTAAAACCTCAATTCCAATAGGAAGAATATTATTCCGACCACAAAGCAAGTATTGTGTAAATTGTGCTAAATAGAAAAACGTATCTTAGCCAGATGAAAATTTACACGAAAAAAGGAGATAAAGGAAAAACTCAATTATTAGGAGGTACAATGGTTGATAAATTTAATCATAAAATAGAAGCATATGGCAATATTGACGAATTAAACTCATTTATTGGGCACCTTCACGATCAAAATATAAATAAAGATCATAAAAAATTCTTAATCTATATTCAAATTCAACTACTCAACTTAGGAAGTATTGTTTCTTTTGATGGAACAAAGAAGAATTTAGAATTACCACAGGTTTTAATGTCTGATGTAGAAAAAATTGAAAATGAAATTGATAATTTAGAAAAAGATTTGCTTCCTCTTTCTGCATTTATACTTCCTTCAGGACATCCTGTGTCATCATTATGTCATATTACTAGAACAGTTTGCAGAAGAGCTGAAAGAGGAGTCACGCTTCTATCTTCAAAAGGAGAAAATCAAGAAATTGCAATACAATTTCTAAATCGTTTGTCAGATTATCTTTTTGTGTTGTCTAGAAAAATCCTACAAGAAAATAACATATCAGAAACATACTGGAAATAGCTGTTAATTTTCATTGCCAATTCATCAAAAATTTTACTTTTGCATAAAACTAGAATATTATGTATTGGACTTTAGAACTAGCATCAAAATTAGAAGATGCTCCTTGGCCTGCTACTAAAGAGGAGCTTATTGATTTCGCTATACGCTCAGGAGCTCCTATGGAAGTTGCTGAAAACTTACAAGAGTTAGTAGAAGAAGAAGAAGGACAGATATGGGAAAAGATTGAAGAAATATGGTTAGATTACCCTACAAAAGAAGATTTCTTCTTTAATGAAGACGAGTATTAAGATAGAATAACAACTTACTTTTTAATAAAACTAAATGGCTCTACTGAATATATTAGGCAAACTTTTCGGAAATAAATACGATAAAGATGTGAAAGGTGTCATGCCTATTGTAGATCAGATTAATAAAGAATTCTCTGAATTAAAAGATATCTCAAATAATGATCTAAGAGATAAAACTCTTTTTCTAAAAAAACAAATTTCCGAATTTACCTCATCTGAAAAAGAGAAGATAGAAAGATTAAAAAAAGAAGCTGAATCTGACATTTCTCCGCAAGAAAAGGAAGATCTTTATACGAAAATAGACAAAAATGAAGAAGAAATAATTAAACTCACTGAGGAAGTTTTGTTGAAGATCTTACCAACCGCTTTTGCTATTGTAAAAGAAACTGCCAGAAGATTTACAGAAAATCAAACTATTACTGTTTCGTGTACCAAATTCGATAAAGATTTAGCTGCTACTAAAGATTTTGTTAGTATTGAAGGAGATAACGCTATTTATAAAAATAGTTGGAAAGCAGCTGGAAATGATACAAAGTGGGAAATGATACATTATGATGTTCAGCTTATTGGAGGAATTGTCATGCATCAAGGTAAGATTGCTGAAATGCAAACTGGAGAAGGGAAAACACTTGCTGCAACTCTACCAGTTTTTCTAAATGCTCTTGCTGGACTTGGTGTTCATCTGATAACTGTTAATAATTATCTTGCGAAAAGAGATGCGGAATGGATGGGTCCAATTTTTCAGTTTCATGGATTGTCTATTGACTGTATTGACAATCATGCTCCTAACTCTGAAAGTAGAAAAAAAGCATATTTAGCTGATATTACTTACGGTACAAATAATGAATTTGGGTTTGATTATTTAAGAGATAATATGGCAAAAAAGCCGGATGACCTTGTTCAAAGAAAACATAATTTCTCTATTGTTGATGAGGTAGATTCTGTTTTAATCGATGATGCTAGAACTCCATTAATTATATCTGGGCCTACCCCTAGAGGGGATGTGCATGAATTTAATGAATTAAAACATAAAATTGAACAATTAGTTTCAGCACAGAAGAAATATGTAACCACCATATTATCCGACTCTAAAAAATTTCTGAAGGAAGGGAACGCTGAAGATGGTGGGTTCAATTTATTAAGAGTTTTCAGAGGATTGCCAAAAAATAAAGCTCTTATTAAATTTTTAAGTGAAGATGGCATCAGAGCTCAACTCCAAAAAACGGAAAACTTCTATATGCAGGAAAAAAGCAAAAACATGCATAAGGTTGACGAAGATTTGTTCTTTGTAATTGATGAGAAAAACAACTCTATAGAACTTACTGATAAAGGAATTGATATAATGACTGGAAATTCTGAAGATAAAGATTTCTTCATAATGCCAGATGTAGGTGGTGAAATTTCTATTTTAGATAATTCTGATTTATCAGAAAAAGAAAAGTCTTCTAAAAGAGAAGTTTTAATGAGAGATTTCTCCATAAAAAGTGAGAGAATACACACTGTAAATCAACTATTAAAAGCGTACACGTTATTTGAGAATGATGTTGAATATGTTGTAATAGATAATAAAGTAAAAATAGTTGATGAGCAAACGGGTCGTATAATGGATGGCCGTAGATATTCAGATGGACTTCATCAAGCAATTGAAGCAAAAGAAAATGTGAAAATTGAAGCTTCTACTCAAACTTTCGCAACTATTACTCTCCAAAATTACTTCCGTATGTATAATAAACTTGCTGGTATGACAGGTACGGCTGAAACGGAAGCTGGAGAATTTTGGGAGATTTACGAATTAGATGTTGTCGCTATTCCAACAAACAGACCAATTATCAGAGATGATCGAGATGATTTAGTTTTTAAAACAAATAGAGAGAAATATAATGCAGTAATTGAAGAAATTGTACAACTTACAGAAGAAGGAAGACCTATTCTAGTTGGTACTACATCTGTAGAAATTTCTGAATTACTAGGTAGGATTCTAAAAACAAGGGGAATAAAACATAATATATTAAATGCAAAATTACATCAGAGAGAGGCGGATATTGTAGCGGAAGCAGGGAACGCATCTGTTGTTACTATTGCTACAAATATGGCGGGTAGAGGTACTGATATTAAACTTTCAGATGAAGTAAAAAAATCTGGAGGACTTGCAATTATTGGTACTGAACGACATGATTCCAGGAGAGTAGATAGACAATTAAGAGGTAGATCTGGAAGACAGGGGGATCCTGGTTCATCACAATTCTTCGTTTCATTAGAAGATAAGTTAATGAGATTGTTTGGGTCAGAAAGAATTGCTAAATTAATGGACAGAATGGGGCTTGAAGAAGGCGAGGTGATTTCTCATTCTATGGTAAATAAGTCTATTGAACGAGCTCAGAAAAAGGTTGAGGAAAACAATTTTGGAACAAGAAAAAGATTGCTGGAATATGATGATGTAATGAATAAGCAAAGAGAAATCATCTATACAAAAAGAAAACACGCCCTATTTGGAGAGAGATTATCTTTAGATGTTACGAATATGATATATGACACTTGTTTTAATATAGTAAATCAGAATCATGAAGTTAAAGATTTCGATACATACAAGCAAGATGTAATGAGAGTTCTTACTATCAATTCTCCTGTTAATGAAGAGGAGTTTAATTCAAAAGATGAGGATGAAATTTTAGATGCCACATATAATAATTGTATAAACAATTATAAAACTAAATCATCAAATATTGCTTCTACAGTACTTCCTCAAATTAATGATATATTTAAAAGTCAATCTGCTACTTATAAAAATATTGTTATTCCGTTTACCGATGGAAAGAAAACATTACAAGTTACTGCTGATTTAGAACAATCTGTTAATTCTGAGGGAGGAAATATTGCTACAGAAATAGAAAAAGGAGTTACACTTGCTATCATTGATGATTTCTGGAAAGAGCATTTAAGAGAAATGGATGATTTGAAACAATCAGTTCAAAATGCTGTTTACGAACAAAAAGATCCTCTACTTATTTATAAATTTGAAGCTATTGATTTATTTAAAGTTGTAATGAGTAAAATAAATAAAGATATTGTTTCTTTCTTACTTAAAGCTGGAGTTGATGGAGGAGATCAGAAAATAAAAGAAGGAAAAACTGCAATTCAAGAAGAAAATTTACAAACAAGTAGAGTGTCTGATTTGCCGGATGCAAACCCACAAAACCCAAGTCAAACTCCGCAAAAACAAAAAGCACAACCAATCAGAACGGAACAGAAAATAGAAAGAAATGCACCTTGTCCATGCGGTAGCGGGAAGAAATATAAGAAATGTCACGGCAGATAAAAAAGGTAAGTGGTGTAAAATACATAATCAGATATCTATTTTATTTCATCTTACTAATAAATATAAACTCCTGTAAAACATTTAATATTATTCCTGAAAAGGAAGATACTCCAAAACATGATTTTGATATAAATTTATCAGGAGATACACCTAACTATTCCGAAATAAAATATTGGGTGGAACATCCTGGAAAGGAGAATCATTACGCAAGTCTTCCAAAAAATTATACGGATACCTTATATAATTCTAATCCTAAAATAGATGTATTTTTCGTACACCCTACACTTTATACTAAAGGAAATAGATGGAATGCCGATATCAATGATAAAAAACTAAATAGAAAAATTGGAAATGCCGCTATTAAAAATCAAGGGAGTGTTTTCTTAGGAATTGCAAATATTTATGCTCCACACTACAGACAAATGCACATTCAGTCTTATTACGATTTAGAAAATGGACTACAAGCATTTGAAGTTGCTTATTCAGATGTAAAAAATGCATTTATGTATTATTGGAAAAATTATAATAAAGGAAATAAATTTATTATTGCCGGACATAGTCAAGGCACAAACCATTCTGAAAGATTGTTGAAAGAAGTAATTCTGAAAAACGACAGTATGAAAAATCAATTGATTATTAGCTACCTACCAGGCATGCCAATTATACAATTTCATGAAGAACTACCTCCTTGTAACTCTCCAAATAAAGTAAATTGTTTCCTTTCATGGCGTACATTAGCAGAGGGGTACTTACCAAGTGATTGGGATTCTTCTGATAGTATTTCTTGTGTAAACCCTATTAGTTGGACAACAGATACTGTTATCTCTGAAAATGAAAATCATCTAGGAATTCTTTTTCAAAATCATAAAATAAACTATCCAAATTCGATATCAGCGTACAATCATAATGGAGTAGTTTGGATAAAACCGATAAAAATTCCTTTTGCTAATTTCTACCGAATGGATAATTATCATATTGCTGATTATAATCTGTTCTGGATTAACATTAGAAATAATTTAAGATATCGATTAAAAGAAAATGGATACAACTAAGAAAAATAGATGTAAGTGGCCAAAAGAGGATGATTTATACATAGAATATCATGACAGGGAATGGGGAGTTCCTATTTATGATGATGCTAAAATATTTGAGTTTTTATTATTAGAAACTTTTCAAGCAGGACTAAGTTGGATAACTATACTTAGAAAAAGAGAAAATTTCCGAAAAGCATTTAATAATTTTGATTATCAAAAAATTGCAAATTATTCAGAGAAGAAAATTAAAGAACTTAAATTAGATGCAGGAATTGTCAGAAATAAATTAAAAATAAAAGCAGCTAAAACTAACGCTATTGCTTTTATAGAAGTCCAAAAAGAATTTGGAACCTTTAGCAAATATATTTGGGGGTTTGTAAATGGGAAACCCATTCAAAATAATTTTAAATCATTAAGTGAAATGCCTGCAAACACTCCTCTTTCTGATAAAATAAGTTCTAATTTAAAGAAAAGAGGATTTAAATTTGTTGGGACAACCGTTGTTTATGCACATATGCAATCGATGGGAATGGTGAATGACCACATAACAAATTGTTTTAGATACAATGAAATTAATAATAGTTAAATTACACTACTTTATCTTTACTTTGCTTGGACTTTCTTTTCTTATTCATTTCATCCACTGCAATTAAACTACTTTGTATCTGCATTTGTAAATCTCCTACATTATCTGGAGAGTAGGGCATAAATATAGTACTTGTATTATTTTCCCCAAGTTTAGATACTGTTTCATAATGCTGCGTCATAAATAACATATTCATAACATCTTGGCTGGTAACATGATCCTCCATAGCAAGTTTAACTTCCTCTACAGATTGTTTTAATCCGTTTGCAATAGCTATTCTTTGCTGAGCTATTCCTTCTCCGGCCAATCGTTTGCTTTCTGCATCAGCCTCAGCCGCCGCTACAACTCTAATTTTAGCTGCTTCCGCTTCCTCTTTTGCTGCTTCTTTCATTCTTTTTGCAGCATTTATTTCATTCATAGAGTGTTTTACTTTTGCGTCAGGATCAATATCAGTGACTAACGCTTTAATAAAATCAAATCCAAATTGTCTCATTGTACCTGAAAGCTCATTTTGTACTGCTAAAGCTATTTTTTCTTTTTCTGCAAATACATCATCTAATTCCATTAAAGGAACCTCTGATCTTATTGAATCAAAAACATANGATTGTATTTGTTGTTCAGGATTATTTAACTCGTAAAAAGAATCTTTTACCCCCTCTACAGCGGCAATTACAAAAAATTGAACTGAAACTACTATTCTTACGAATACATCATCCTTTGTTTTAGTTTCTACCTCAACTGGAAGTTCTCTTACTCTCAAGTTTACATTACCTGAGATTCTATCAATGAAAGGAATTTTCAGATGCAACCCAGCTTTTGAAACCTTATTAAATTTCCCTAATCTTTCAATGATTACCGCATCTTTTTGTTTTACCATATAAAACGTACCTCTTAATAAGATGAATAATCCTATAACATAAAATATAGTTTGAATTGGGAAATCTATTTCTTCCATAATAATTCTTTTTTGTTTGTTGTCAAATATAACAAAACATTCTGAGTAAAAAAGGATCCTATAAGAGTGTCTTGAGTTTTATTTCAAATACCTGAAGTCATGGTTGTTTTTAATCTTTTGTAAAGATTCGTAAATTAAACGAATTACATTTTCTACATCATCTTTACTTACAGTTTCTACTGTAGTATGCATATACCTAAGTGCTAAAGAAATTAAAGAAGACGCTACTCCCCCTGTTGCATAAGCGAAAGCATCTGTATCAGTACCTGTNGATCTGGATGCTGCNGCTCTTTGGAAAGGAATCTTATTCTTTTCTGCAGCTGTAATAATAAGATCTAATAAGTTGTTCTGTACTGCTGGTCCGTAAGTTAAAACAGGTCCGTCTCCACATTTAGTGTCTCCTTGTTTTATTTTATCCAGCATAGGAGTTCCTGTATCATGACAAACATCCGTTACAATTGCCACATCTGGTTTTATGTTTTCTACAATCATCTGAGCTCCTCTCAATCCTACTTCCTCTTGCACCGAGTTAGTAATATATAATCCGAAAGGTAATTTTACTTTATTTTCTTTTAACAAACGAGCTACTTCAGCAATCATAAAACCACCAATACGATTATCCAATGCTCTACCAACATAATATTTATCGTTTAAAATCATAAACTCATCTTCATAAGTAACCACACAACCTACATGAATTCCTAACTTTTCTACTTCCTGTTTGTCTTTTGCTCCGCAATCTAGAAAAATATTATCCAATTTTGGAGATTTCTCAGTTCCTGCTGTTCTGGTATGAATAGCTGGCCAACCAAAAACTGCTTTCACCATTCCTTTTTTAGTATGAATATTTACTCTCTTTGATGGAGCTATCTGGTGATCGGACCCTCCATTTCTTCTTAAGTAGATAAATCCATCTTTAGTAATATAATGAACAAACCAAGAAATCTCATCAGCATGTGCTTCAATAACAACTTTGTATTTTGCTTCAGGATTTATAACTCCAACAACAGTTCCGTAAGTATCTACAAAGTGCGTATCAATGTAAGGTTTTATATAGTCCAACCACATTTTCTGTCCTCCACTCTCAAAACCTGTTGGGGACGGATTATTTAAATACGTTTCTAAGAAAGCTTCTGATTTTTTTGTAATTATTTTCTTTTTTGCCATTATTTTATTTTTATAAGAGATGAATTATTCTGAAAATTCTTGTAACCCTCGATTTAACCAATCTTTAAAAAGTTCTACAGTTCCGTAATCTTGGTAATTAGCATTTTCTACCAAGGTTTCTTCCTTATGATTTAAGAAAACATAATAAGGTTGAGAGTTTGTACCATAAGTATTGGCTTGCAATACCATCCATTGATCTCCAATAGTTCTTACTTTTTTAGTTTTGCCAGCAAGAGTAGTTTCGTATTGATCCTCTTTTGGAAGTTTAACTCTCAAATCCACATAAAGTGAAATTAAAACAACATCATTTTTAAGGATATTTTTAATGGTCGGATCCGACCAAACAGCTTGTTCCATCTCTCTACAATTTACACAAGCTTTACCTGTAAAATCAATTACAATTGGTTTATTCACTTCTTTAGCATAAGATAACCCTAAATCATAATCATTAAAAGCCATTATCCCTTGAGGTCCTAAATGTTGTCCTTCTACAGGTTCAAATGTACTACCTCCTAATCTATTTCCTACTCCATAAGGTGATTCACTATATTCTAAAGGAGGAGGAAAAGCAGCTATCAATTTTAGGGGAGCTCCCCACATACCTGGAATCATATATATTGTTAATGTTCCAGTCAAAATAGCAGCAGATAATCTGCTTACAGAAATATATTTTAAATCTGAATCGTGAGCAAACTTTAAAAATCCAAGTAAATACATGGTAAGTAAAGCAAAAATAACAATCCAAATGGCAATAAATATTTCTCTTTCTAGGAAGTGCGTATCCATAACTAAGTCTGCATTTGATAAGAATTTAAATGCTAGGGCTATTTCTAAAAACCCTAACGTTACTTTTACTGAATTTAACCATCCTCCCGATTGTGGTAATGAATTTAACCACCCAGGGAAAGCTGCAAATAATGCAAATGGAAGGGCAATTGCTAATGAAAATCCTAACATTCCTATAATTGGCCCCATAAAACCACCTGAAGCCGCTTCAACTAATAATGTTCCTACAATTGGCCCTGTGCAAGAAAAGGAAACAAGAGCTAACGTAAATGCCATAAAAAATATTCCAATCAATCCACCTTTATCTGAAGCCTTGTCCGATTTATTTACCCAAGAACTAGGAAGTGTTATTTCGAATGCACCAAGGAAAGAAGCTCCAAATACAATAAGTAAAACAAAAAATGCTATATTGAAATAAATATTTGTTGCTAATAAGTTCATAGAATCAGCTCCGAAAACAGCCGATACTCCTACTCCTAAAGCAACATAAATTACAATAATTGAAATTCCATAAATAATAGCGTTTGTAATTCCTTTAGCTTTTGTTTTAGACTGTTTTGTAAAGAATGAAACCGTCATAGGAATCATAGGAAAAACACATGGAGTTAAAAGAGCAGCAAAACCACTAAAAAAAGCAATAAAAAACAAAGTCCATAAACCTTTACTTTCTTTAGGACTGTTTTTGTCCGTCGCTTCATCTATTATTTCATTTTCTGTTTTTTTTTGAGTGAAAGTAAGTGCATCTTTTCCTTCTACAGATTCCTCAACTCCTTTTATTGCAAATGAAAATTCATCATAATCAGGAGGTAAACATTGTGTTGCGTCACAAACCATAAAATCAACATAACCTCCTAACTGAATATTTTGCTCACTATTTACAATTATCCTTTGCTTAAAAATAGCTTCATGTTCAAAATACCTCAATGTCATTTCCCATAAAGGTTCGTATTGTTCAATAGATTTCCCTTCTTTTGGCTTTGAAACGATAGTATCTCCATTATAAAAGAAAATAAATTTTGTAGCTATCATCTCATCCTCAACAAACTGAGAATACATATGCCAATGCTCTTCTATTTCTGCTTTAAACTCAAGTTCTATTTCTGTTTCAGAAATTTGTTTTTGAGAAAACTCCCAACTTACTGGATCATAAATCTGTGCTGAAAGAACTATTGTAGTAGATATAAATAATAATGATAGTAGTTTTTTCATATATGTATTTTTTTATTCAACTATTATGAATTGATAATATTGTTTATAGAACGTTCTAATTCTTCTGCTTTCTGACTTCCAATCAGATATATCAGTCCATCTTGATCAGTTAGTTCCACAGCGTCATTCCCTTTTGTAAAAAAACGAATACTCTTCTTATAATGTAAGTTATAAACCGATCTATTAAAAAAGAATCTACTGTAACTAACCTTTTGGCAAGATCTAATACTATTAATATCAATTTTCACCTTCCTAGAAGTCCATAGTCCATCTAAAATAATAGAGCTATTTATTATTTTTGTTTCAAAATGCAACACAAAAACTAGTAGTGCTGAAATAACTAAAATAGAAATTCCTAAAAAGAAAAACAAATCTGCAGATTGGTTCTGATTTTCACTCCAATAATAAGCAACGAAACAGAAAATAGATAAAGCAATTCTTCTGATAAAAGACATTTTATTTAACCCTAAATATTGTTTTTCTAAAAATTTTATTTCTTCCATTTTTTCTATTAGAAAAGTTCCGCAATATACG
>PAKE01000030.1 GCA_002710495.1 Flavobacteriales bacterium | reverse complement strand
CGGCACTAGCTTGCCAGAACTTTATGATGTCATTAGTAGCTGAAGGATTTGATTCTTGTCCAATGGAAGGGTTTGATGAGAAAAGAATTAAAAAAATACTTAACCTAAATTGGAGATGCCATGTGGTTATGATATTTGGAATTGGCAAAGCTGACAACAAGGGCGTCTATGGTGAAAGGTTCAGAGTAAGTGAAGATTTAGTTATTAAAGAAGTTTAAAAAGTTCGAGATTTGGACCGAAAGGTTTACCAACAATAAACTCTCTCATTTAAGTGGGTTTATTAATTGTTTTCTGAGTATTCTTAAAAGGACTTCTTTTTACCCACTTTTTAATAGTTAACCTTTTTAGAATTGGATTAAGTAAAATACTCAGATATCTATTCTTCAATTTAACATATACATAAGACTTAATTGGTTTTGCTCCAAAATTACTCTTAAATTCATTGGCAGTTCTTCCAAAGACAATTTTATCCATTTTAAGCAATATTGCATTATTAATAGTTTCAAGTAATATCCTGGGATATATAGAAAACGTTTTATTTAATGACTTGTCAAAACCTACATAGTAAGAATAAAGAATCTTATCTTGATGCATTTCAGATGAGAAGGCAATTAAATCATTATTTATAAAATAACCATATACTTTAAACGTATCTTTTTTAATCAATGATAAAAAAGAATCAGTATTAAATAAAGGGCCACTAAATTTTGATCCATTTATCACCTGAGAGAATAGATCTTTTATATTATCAGAGTAGAATACTAGATCATTAGCATTCATAGACCTGATTTCTATTTCACTGCTTGAATTCAAAAATTTCTTAATCTTCTTTCTATACTTTTTTCTAAAATCTGAGATATAGCTATCTAAGTCACACCACTTATTATGTATTTCAAGAACCATATCTCCTTCAACCTCAATCTTGCAGAACTTATTTTTTTCATTAGTAATATTATTAAAAACAAAATCAGGAAGAACTAATAGTGTATAATTATATTGAAGAACGGAAAGAAATTTATCGAGATTAATCTTATTCTTTGAAGCAAACGCAGGTATATTGGTAATGAAGGAATTTGTAAGATAAAGAACATCAAACTTTAAAAATTTTACAAATAATCCTAATCTCTTATTTCTCAAATAGCTTACTGTTTTATCAAAACGTAGTGGAAAAATATTTGCGTATAGCCTTATATCTTTATTAATTACAAAGAGATGTTTTATGTTTGGGTGATTAATATAAAAGATCTCTAAAAAAGAACTATGAATAAAATCACTTACATTAAATTTATCCCATTCCGCTTTAACCTTATCTATATCAGTATATACTTTCAAAGTATCTAAACCTTTGAAATAATATTCAACACTGATATATCTGGCATTATTCCTACCCTGCCAGCATATCCTAGATGACCTAATCCTCTATTAACATATATTTGCTTTCCTTCATATTCATACAATCCAGCCCATTCTTTATACCGATATTTTACTGGACTCCATTTAAAACTTGGTATTTCAACACCAAATTGCATCCCATGTGTATGTCCTGATAATTGAAGGTCAATCTTATAATCACTTTTCAAAACTACTTCACTAAAATGGGAAGGATCGTGAGACAATAATATAGTAGGAATGCTTTCATCAACACCTCTCATTGCAACATCTAAATCACCATCTTTGTTAAACCCGCCAGCTCCCCAATTTTCAACACCAACAATATTAAACTTCTTCTTTTTATGTGAAACAACTCTAGATTCATTCAATAAAAGATCAAATCCAACCTCTTTTTCTAACTTTAATAATTTTCTAAAATTAGTTTTCCACTCAGCAGAATCTCTTTTCATTCCTGTATAGTCACCATAATCATGATTTCCTAGAATTGATAACTTACCATCTTTCGATTTTATTTTTTTTAAAGCATCAATATAAGGAACCGCTTCATCATAATAATTATTAACCAGATCACCTGTAAACACAACCAAATCAGGATTCTCACTATTAATCATTTCTATAGCTTCTTCTAGTTTATCAACATCATTAAAACCACCAAGATGCAGATCAGATATATGAATAATCTTATAATTATTAAACTCCAAAGGCCAATCTCTAATAAAAATATCTTGATAATTCTTTTTAAAATTATACCTACCCCATATCATACCATATAATAATGNAGAAAACAAAGTTCCTGAAATAATAAGTGAAGAATTTTTAAGAAAATTTAAACGACCAAGATCTAATTCCTTGTTACTAATGACAAAAAAACTAGTTAAATATTTAAAGAGCCTAATTACATCATCAATAATAAGAGGAATTATTCCAATAAATTTGGCAATAAAAACAATAAACACTAAACTAGAATATACAATGCTATCGTTAAATCTAATAGAGGGGGTTCTTTTTTCATAATTTAAAAAAACGTAAAGTATCGCAGCGTATATTAAAGCTGAAATAAGCCAATAACAAATTGGGTAAATAGAATTATTAACGAAAGTTTTAATTACTGATACAGTGCCTAGATAGAAATAAAGATCTATAATAAAAAGGAAAAGGATAATAAGTAATATCTTCATTTTGAAAAATTAAAAAAAATCGAAATTAGCAAAGTAATGCCCCAAAAAAGAAATCTAAATAGTATTTGTTACCAAACCTCTATTATTTAATTTTCGTGAAATATTATGTAGATCTTTGAATATTTTTTTAATCTCAGATCTATATTCTTTTAGTTGTTTTTTATCTATATATGAAGAAATGCTATTTACATTTATATCTATTTTTTGCCAACTTAATAATATATCATTTGCTGATTTAGATAAAACACTAACCCTTTCTTTATACAGATTTTGATATATCTCATTAGAATTATTAAGTCTTTCTATCAATTTAGTGTGCAGAGTATCAAACTTAGACTTAAAAATAAGGTGATCCTTTGTTTTTCTTAAATGACTAGTAATTCTAAAGAATGACAATATACTAATTATCCATTTACTTGGATCAAAAGCAAACCAACTGATACCATTTCTGAAATCTGATGGAAATTTATGATGGTAATTATGATATCCTTCACCAAAAGTAAATAATGATATAAACCATGAATCTCTAGAAGTAGAAGAAGCATCATATGTTCTCTTACCTTTATAATGACATAAAGAATTAATAAGAAATGTAGCATGATGAACTAGAGTGATTCTAAGAAAGGTACCCCAAAGAACTGCTCCTAATGGTCTGCCATATATTAATCCAATTAATAATGGTATTAATAAACCTCCAATAATTGCAATATGATAGTAATATTTATTCTGAAAAATAATTGCAGATTTCTTTTCTAAATCTTTAACTCCAACAATTCTACTCTTTTCTTCAGTTGTATTCTTTAATACCCACCCTATATGAGCATGCCAAAATCCTTTTACAATAGAATATGGATCGTCTTCTGTTTCTGAGAAGGAGTGATGTTTTCGATGATCTGAAGACCATTTAAGTACAGTGTTTTCAAGAGCTAATGATCCAAATATCATTAGAACCCATTCTAAGAAAGTATTAGTCTGATATGATTTATGAGAAAATAATCTATGATATCCCATAGTTATACCCATTCCTGAAATAAACCAAAAGACAAGAAGAAGTATTGGTTCGTACCATACAACACCATAAAAATAGATATATATTGAGGTTCCGAAAATACCAATTAGTGGAAACATTGTCAAGAAAAAAACTAGTGACCAATTATATTTTGATTGTTTTTTGATAATATTAGGTTTTTATGTTTGGTTAATATTTCAAGGAAATAAATAAGATTTCCTAATTATTTAATGTTTGCAAACATAAAGAAATTACAGGAAATATTAAGAAAAAAAAATAAAGATAGCACGAATACAACCTCTACCCTTTTTAAATGATCATATCACGATTTTAAAATAAAAATTGCTCCGCTTTTTACACCGCTAATCAGCCTACTAATACAAACTTAAAAAATTATAGATGAGACTATTTTACTTTCTACAAGAGAAAGTAAGACAGATGAGATAAGAGAAATCTTTATGAGTTTTAAGATAGTGGAAGGATTATAATCAGAAGGAATTGAAGTAATAGAAGTTATTGATGGTCCAAAAGATCACAAAATTAAAAGAGAACTAAACATTAAATTATAGAGAATCTCAGTAAAATTCTACAAAGTTTTTAAAAAGTGGAATGTTTAAATTGTTCCGTTTTTTTTATTTAAATATAAGTTAGTTAGTATTAACTAACTTTCTATATTTGCAGAATGAATTTCACAGAAAGGCAAATAGAAATAATTGACGCGTCAAAAGATTTGATAGGTAACAAAGGGATACAAAATCTTACTATCAAAAATTTAGCAGATAAAATGTCGTTCTCAGAACCAGCACTTTATCGTCATTTTAGAGACAAAACAGAAATCTTAAAATCACTACTCCTATTTCACAGAGAGATCATTAAAATTGGAATATTCAAGATATTAAATTCTGACCAATCTTCTCTACAAAAATTTCAAGAGATTCTTAAATTTAAGTTTGATCATATCAAAAAAAATCCTGACATTGTAATGATAATATTTTCAGAAAATTCTTTCCAATATTCTAGTGTATTATCTTCAATAGTCTCCAAAATAATGAAACAAAGGTCAAAGAAAATAATTGAATTATTAAAAGAAGGACAGAAGAATAATGAAATAAGAAATGATATAGAGTCAGAGCAATTAGCAACAATTATAATGGGAGGAATTAGAAAAACAATACTTAACTGGAAATTAGAAGGTTTTAAATCTGATCTAAATCTAGAAGGAGAAAAATTATGGATTACAATAGAAAAATTAATTAAAAAATGAAAATAAGAAAACTGTTAATTATTATGGTAAGTATCTTTATCTTAATAATGTTCGGATTAGTGTCATACGTTAGTTATGATATGGGAATAAGCTATGGAGAAAAAAATGCAGAAGAAATAAGATTATCAAGAAGTACAGACTCTTTGGTTCATGAGGAAATGATAAAATCAGTATCAGTAATCAAAGTAAATAATTCTGATTTACAATCTGAAATAAGTAGCTCTGGTAGAGTTGTTTCCTTAAATAATATCAATATCTCTTCTGAGGTTAGCGGAAAGTTAGAAGGGAACTTCTCAATTAAAAAAGGAACAAAATTCCGTAAGGGAGATGTATTATTCAGAGTAAAAAATACAGACATAAAACTTTTAACAGATGCCAAAAAAAGTAATTTTATGAATTTACTTTCTTCCAATTTGGCAGATATAAAACTAGATTTCCCTGAAGAATACACAAAATGGGACGAGTTTTTTAATTCTATCGCTTTTAACTCCCCTATTGGAGATTTCCCTGAAACCTCTACATCAAAAGAAAAAAACTTCATCATATCAAGAGGAATTATGTCAGAATACTTATCTATAAAAGCAGATGAGGAGAAATTAAAAAAATATACAATTCGTTCCACTTTTGATGGTGTCATTTCAAGATCTTATACAGATATAGGATCAAATGTAAATATGGGAAGTCCTGTAATTGACGTAATAAGAAACGGAAATATGGAGGTGGAACTTACAGTCAATACTTCCGAAATTGATTTTATAAAATTAGGAAGCAAAGTCACTTTAACGGATGGTTCTCATACATTTGACGGATCTATTATCAGAAAAGGAAACTTTGTAAATGAGAACACACAAAATATTTCTGTTTTTGTTTCCATAAGTGATGATATGGACATCCTTTACGATGGAATGTATTTAGATGCGAAAATCTCTACAATTACAATAAATAATGCATGCAAAATTCCGAGAATATCTATTTTTCTCGGAAATAAAGTATTTATTGTAAATACAGAAAATAAATTAGAAACAATAAATATAAATATTGTCTCAAATCAAGGAAACAATGTAATAGTTGATAATATTATTAATAATACAATGGTTGTTAACGAATCACTTATTAACATAAAAGATGGAACTATTGTCAATCCTATAGTAAAATAAGATGAAAAAGTTAATTGCTTATTTTATAAAGTACCCAATCTACGCTAATGCTATAATAATTATAACTGCAATTGCAGGGATATTCAGTTTAATTATGATGCCAAAATCATTTTTTCCAGAATTATCCCCAAATAAAATATACATAAATGTATCTTATCCTGGAGCTTCTCCAGAAGAAATTGAAGAAGGCATTACTACCAGAATTGAAGAATCTTTAAATGGTATTGAAGGAATTGAAGAGATTATGTCTGTTTCTTCAGAAAATAGGTCAAAGGTTACTGTAGAGATTTATGAGAATTTTAATATCGATGACGTCTTGCAAGACGTCAAAAGTTCTGTTGACGCAATTTACTCATTCCCTGAGGGAGCTGAGAAACCAACTATTCAAAAACAGAAATCTAGAGGAATGGGTGGAATGGGAAATATGGTAGGTTTTTACGCTCTTAAAGGACCAGATGATTTGTGGTTACTTAAAGAAAAATCAGATAAAATAGAACAAGACTTGCTAAATGATGATCAAATAAGTCAAATACAAGTACTTGGATATGCTCCAATAATTATTTCAGTAGAAATTGAAGAAGAACAATTATTAAGATATAATCTAACTTTTGATATTGTGTCTGCAGCAATTAAAAGAAGTAATATAGATATCTCTGGTGGAAGTGTAAAAACTCAGAAGGAGGAAATAATAATACGATCTAATAATAGGAATACTACTTCTGAAGAGATACAAAAAATTGTTATTTTATCTGAAAGAAATGGGGATATAGTAAGATTAGAAGATATAGCTAAAGTAGATCTTGAATTCTCAGAAATTCCTATGATATCCTATGTAAATGGTGCAAGAGCAATTAGTTTCTTAATTAAAAAGACTCCTCAAGAAGACATTAAGAAAATAGCTTCATTTATGAAGAATTATATTAAGCAATTTAACAAAGAAAATCAAGGATATGAAATTATTACGCTCTTTCAATTTGCAGATATGCTTGACCAAAGAATTGAAACATTAAGCGTAAATTTAATTATAGGTCTTCTATTAGTTTGTATAGTCTTAGGTTTATTTCTTTCATTTAAACTATCATTATGGGTTGCATTTGGTATTCCTTTTTCATTTATTGGTATGATTACCATCGGAATAATGTACGGCATGACAATAAATATGATTTCATTATTTGGTATGATCTTGGTAGTTGGAATATTAGTTGATGATGGAATTGTAATTGCTGAAAACATTTTTAGTCATTATGAGAAAGGGAAAAGCCCTATGAAAGCAGCATTAGATGGAACAATGGAAGTTATAACTCCTGTATTTACCTCTGTTCTTACAACTGTTTTTGCTTTTTCAAGTCTACTTTTCGTTGGAGGTCAAATGGAAGTTATGCAGGAAATGGCATTTAGTGTAATTGCTGTTCTCCTATTCTCTTTAATAGAAGCCTTCCTAATTCTACCTTCACACCTATCATCTAAAAGAATTCTAGAAGCACAAAAAATATCTAAGAAAGGTAGATTATTTTGGTCAATATTAGGAGCTGGAATCGTCTCGTATCTTATTTACAACTTCTTAGAATGGAAAACACCATACTATAAAGATATTAAATCTATATACCCTATTATAACATTTTTATTGATCCTAAAATGGGAAACTATAAAGTCTAAAGGTGAGAATTTAGTAGAATTATCTAGAAATACCTATTCTAAAATTAATGCGAGATTTGTTAGAAACTACAGATGGCATGTTTGGACTCCATTTCTATTTATCAGCTTAGTATTAGTCATGTTTATTAGTGGATTTATTAGATGGACCTTTTTCCCTTCTATACCTTTTGATGAAGTAAAGATTGAGTTTTCATACAAACCTGGTGAAAGAGAATTTCGCACTGAAAACTTTCTATGGTATTGTGATTCTGTAATAAACGATTATCATAAAGAACTAATAGAAGAATTTGACGATTCTCTATTTACTGACATTTCTTTAAATGTAGGTTTTACAGAGAATTTAGGTGTTTCGGGTTCTCATGTAGGATCTATAAGGGTAGCTGTTAAAGAAAATGATCTAATATCAACTATTGATATTTCAAACGAAATACAAAGAAGAATACATCCAGACTCTATTGCGTTGATGGAACAAATATCTGTGGGAGGTTTCCAACAATTTGGCAAAGAAGTTTCGATATCTTTACAATCAGAGAATGACATTGAACTAAAAGAAGCAGTAAATTGGTTAAAAAAGAAGATCTCTAGTATTAATATGGTAAAAGAGGTGTTTGATAACGGTGGTGTAGGAAACAGAGAGATTCATCTGACACTAAAAAAGGAAGCATATTTACTAGGACTAAATGAAGCTACAATACTAAAACAAATAAGACAGGGATTTTTTGGTGAAGAAGTACAAAGATTAATAATTGGAAGAGATGAGGTTAAAATCTGGATCAGATATCCAAAAGAGAATAGAAACAGTATAGAAGATCTAAACAAAGTAAAAATAAAAACTTTATCAGGATTATTAATCCCACTTGAAGAAGTGGCAAATTACGAATACAAAAGGGGTAGGGTAAAAATAAATCATATAAATGGAAAAAAAGAGATTCGTGTTGATGCATCACTTTATAACGCAGAGTTTTCTTCAGAAGTAAATAATCAAATTGAAAAAGAATACCTAAGTATTTTAAAAACAAAATTTCCAAATGTATCT
This sequence comes from Flavobacteriales bacterium, assembly GCA_002710495.1. Lineage (GTDB taxonomy): Bacteria > Bacteroidota > Bacteroidia > Flavobacteriales > BACL11. The sequence goes on along the minus strand of PAKE01000030.1, from coordinate 19,463 downwards.
TATAAAATAATGGGACAAGCAGAAGAGGCGGCAGATAGTGGGAAAAGATTAGGAATTGCATTCTTAATTAGTATTATTCTTATTATGATCACAATATCTTTGAATTTCAAATCATTCTACCAAGCAAGATTAATCCTAATGGTAGTTCCTATTGGTATATTTAGCGCTATTTTAGGACACGGTATTATAGGAAAACCATTTTCAACTATGAGTATTTGGGGAGTTGTAGCTCTGATTGGTATTTTGGTGAATGATGCGGTAGTTATGCTTGACAGATATAACAGAAACTTAGAGGAAGGCATGGATATGGAACAAGCAGTAATTGGAGCGGGGAAGAGTAGATTCAGAGCAATTATACTAACAACAATCACAACATTTGTAGGTCTATTCCCACTTATCTTAGAAAAAAGTTTTCAAGCATAATTTTTAATACCAATGGCTATATCAGTAGCTTTTGGTGTTCTTTTCGGAACAATAATACTCCTTCTATATTTTCCATCACTAATTATGTATTTTAATGATATAAGGCGTGCAAGATGGTGGCTATGGAACGGAGGTGAAAATCCTCCAACAAAAATGGAAGTAGAACCCTTTACAAAACTAAAGAACAGAACAAACGAAATATCAGAATAATGAAGAAGATCATAATCATATTATTTTTAATAAGTCCTTTTATTTTATTTTCACAAGAAAGTTTATCAATAGAAAATGCGATTAGAATCGGACTGAAACAAAATTTTGACATTCAGTTATCAGAAAAAAAATTAGAAATAAGTAAAGTGAAAAACAATTTGGCAAATACTGGAGCTTTACCCACTATCAATATCTCAGCAAAGAATGAAAGATCTGTTTCAGATCAATCGAATAATCCTACTTCATTTATTCAAGAGACATTAAAAGCGGAAAGCATGAGTGCTACTGCAAATATGAATTGGACTTTATTTAATGGGTACGGAATAAAAGCAAATAAGAAAAAACTAAATCAAATAGAACAACTAAGTAATGGAAATTTAACTCTAACTATTGAAAATACTACACAAGGAATTCTTCTTTACTATTACAATTGTGTAATTCAGAAAGAAAGATTAGAACTCTTACAAAAAGTAGTAAATTTATCCAGAGAAAGGTTGATTTATCAGAAAACAAAATATGAAATTGGTAGTAGCAGTAAATTAGAACTTCTACAAACAGAAAACTCTTTACTTACCGATAGTTCAAATCTAATTTTACAAAAATTGAATTATGATAATTCGGTGAAAAACCTGAATCTAATTTTAGGTGTAGAACTAAATAAAAAATGGAATCTTACAGATCAAATAAACGACAGAAGTCAATTATTTAATTTTGAAAACCTAAAAAATCAAACTCTTTCGGATAACACTAATTTACGAAATCAACATATAAATATAGAGATTATCAAACAAGATATTATTTTATCAAAGAGTATATACCGTCCAATGGTCTCTTTTAATTCAGGAGGAAGCTATAACACAAATACTTATGATATTGGTGATTCTAGTTATGATGGAGACAATACAGGAAAAACATTAAATTATTATGCAAATTTAACAGTAAGTCTACGACTTTATGATGGAGGTAAGTATAAAAATACAAAAAAAGAAAATAAAATAAAAGAAGAAATAAACGAACTAGAACTAAAGAAAATAAGAAGAGAAGTACTACAACAGCTTTCCATAAATTATCAGAGATATAACAGCAATATAACCATCCATAATCTGAATAAGAAAGCTTTTAAAATTGCTGAAACAAACTATCTGCTAGCAAACGATAAAAACAACAGAGGGATAATTAATTCTTTTACCTTAAGGGATATTGAAATTGCATATCTGAATTCCGGAATTTCATATTTGCAAGCAGCTTATAATCTGAATGAAAGCTACTTAGAATTAATGAAGATTACTGGAGGAATTTTACAAGAAGAATCTTTCTAAAAAATTCTATTTAATACATCTGATATATTACCATAAGAATTCCTAATTTTTTCCGCAATATGATCTTTTTCTACCCAAGAAACTTTTGTAATCCCTTCCTCTATTTGAGGCATTAATTCTCCATTAAAATCAGTGTTCATTTTGTACCAATATGTTTTCTTTAGTACTTCTTCTCCATCCATATTATATGTATGATAGGTTTCTATATGTTTTTCTATAATATTAAGTCCGCAAATACCACATTCTTCTTCAACTTCTCTAATAGCACACTGTTTCTTGTTTTCTCCTTCTTCAAGTTTTCCTTTTGGTAAATCCCACTTCCCATTTCTAAAAATCATCAGTATCTGATCCTCTCTATTAAACACTAAACCACCAGCTGCCTCAATCAAAATATACTTAGAACAAAAATCTTGCCAATTTTCTTCTATTATTTTTAGAGTGTTATTAACGTAAACTTTATACTTTTGTGACATGATATACGATATTGATATTGCCAAACAAGTTGCTAAATCCTTATTGCAAATAAACGCAATTATTTTACAACCTAACAATCCTTTTAAATGGGCTGCCGGATGGAATTCTCCTATCTACTGTGATAATAGAAAAACTCTATCTTACCCAGAAATCAGGACTTTTATCAGAACTTCCTTAGCTTCTGTAATCAACAATCATTATAAAGGAGCTAATGTAATTGCTGGAGTTGCAACTGCAGGAATTCCCCACGGAGCACTAGTTGCTGAAGAATTAGGACTGCCATTTATTTATGTTCGATCAAAAACAAAAGATCACGGAAAACAAAATAAAATTGAAGGTTATTTTGAAGAAGGACAATCAGTTGTATTAATAGAAGATCTAATAAGTAGCGGAAAAAGTAGTTTAGAAGCTGTTTCAGCATTAAGAGAATCTGGGATGAATGTGAAAGGATTAGTTTCTATTTTTACTTATGGTTTTGATGCCGCTACTCAAAACTTCAATAATGCAGATTGTGATTTTATTTCACTTTGTGATTACAACCATATGTTGCCACAAGCAGTAGAATCAAATTATATTACAGAAACAGAGATGTCTATCCTAAAAGATTGGAGGAAAGACCCTTCTGTTTGGAAAAAATAAAATATGTCAATATTTAAAGGTCCTGAAGTAGTAATAGAAAATCTAAATGCAGAGCAACTTTACAACAAGCTATCTGATTTAAATAATCTGAAAGAGATAATACCTCCAGAAATAGAAAATTTTGAATCCGACACTAATCATTGTTCCTTTAAAATGAATGGAATGCCTAAACTGAAATTATTTCTTTCTGAAAAAAATCCATTCTCTAAAATTAGACTCTCCTCTACCGATAGTCCTGTTGCATTTTCTTTAAATTGTTTTATTACAGATTACGGAGAAAAGTGCCAAGCAAGATTAGAAGTAGATGCTGAATTAAATATGATGATGAAAATGATGGTTGAAAAACCAATTACTAATTTTCTGAATGTACTTTCTTATAAACTAAGAACTCTTTAAATCAAGAATTCTATTTCCTTCATCTGAAAGTTTCTGATAGAATCTTCTGTTTCCAAAACTAACTCCCCTGTTTTATCAACTTTTCTGATAATTCCCATTTGTTTTTTTCCTTCAATCTGAAAAGGAGCTACTTTATCTTTTAAATACAACTTTTCAAAATAATCTTTCCAATTATCATTATCAGATTTAGTAAATCTAAACTCCAGAAATTCTAATAATCTATCAATAATTTCTGAAATAGATAAATTAGTTATATTTTCATTTTTTACAGATATTGCTTCTCTGTTAAAAGTAGTGAACTTACTCTGATTTATATTTAATCCAATTCCTATGACAGTACTTTTTATTGTGTCTGATAAAAGTTTATTTTGTATTAAAACACCTGATATTTTTCTCTTTCCAACCAAGATGTCATTTGGCCATTTTACAGATAATTTTTCTAGATTCAAATCCTCCAATAAATCTAATACCGAAAGTGACGAAATAACATTTAAAATAAATTGATTTTCTATTTTAATATCTGTATTTATTGCAACACTCATCAATACATTCTTTCCATTTTCAGAATCCCATTTATTTGACAGTTGACCTTTTCCTGAAGTTTGAAAATCAGTTGTAATAACAAAAGGTAAAGGTGTTCTATTCTCTTTTATCATACTTAACGCTAATAGATTTGTTGATACTACTTCCTTAAAATGAATGATATTATTTCTAAATACTCCTTTCATAAATAAGGTGCTAATATCGGTACAAATTATTACTTTTGCATTCGCTTAATTAAAAAAAAGTATGGGCAAAAGAAAATTAGATGTTTCGGACATCTTATTAGAAACAATTATTGAGGGAATTCGAGAAGTAAAAGGAATAGATACATCGATTTTAGATTTAAAAAAGATTGAAACAGCAGTTTGTAAATATTTTGTAATTTGTAGCGGAACATCCAACACTCATGTTTCTTCAATTGCTGATAGTGTTAAAAAAAATGTGTCGAAAGAAATACAGGAGAAACCATGGCATATAGAAGGGCTAAATACTTCTGAATGGGTTTTAATAGATTATTCTGATATTGTAGTTCATGTTTTTCAGGAAGAAACAAGAGAATTTTACAGATTAGAAGATTTGTGGGGTGATGCCAAAATCAAAACAATAGAAAATTAATAAAAGATGCAAAAAAGGAAAACACCTATTAAAAAAGAACCACAAAAAAACTCACTATTTTCTGGTGGATTTAAAATATATTGGATTTACGGAATTATTGCCTTAATTTTTTTAGGACTAAATTTTGGCTCTATTCCTTCTCCAAAAGAAATAACCGAAACTGAATTCTTAAAAAAAGTAGAGAATCAAGAGGTAAAGAAAGTAACATTTGTAACAAACTCTAATTATGCTGAAGTAGAATTAAACAATATCAGTGAAAAAGCGCCTAAACTGATATTTACAGTTACTGATATAAAAGATATAAAAGAGCAGATTAGAGAAAAACAATCGAATGATTATGTAGTAGAAATAGGAGCTAGAGAAGAAAGTAAATTGTTTGGAGAAATATTAAGTTGGATTTTACCACTTGCTATATTTATTGGAATTTGGTTCTTTATTATGAAGAGAATGAGCGGTGGAGCTGGAGGAGGCGGTGGCCAAATTTTTAATATTGGAAAATCAAAAGCTAGATTAATTAACAAAGAAGATGTTTCAGTCACCTTTAATGATGTTGCAGGATTAGAAGGTGCAAAAGAAGAAATTACGGAAATTGTAGATTTTTTAAAATCTCCAGAGAAATACACAAAACTTGGAGGGAAAATACCTAGAGGGGCCATACTTATTGGATCTCCAGGAACAGGAAAAACTTTACTTGCAAAAGCAGTTGCTGGAGAAGCAAAAGTACCATTTTTCTCACTTTCAGGATCTGATTTTGTAGAGATGTTTGTTGGTGTTGGAGCTAGTAGAGTAAGGGATCTATTTAAACAGGCTAAAGAAAAAGCTCCATCAATTATTTTTATTGACGAAATAGATGCAATTGGTAGAGCTAGAGGTAAAAATAACATTACTGGGGGTAATGACGAAAGAGAAAATACTCTAAATCAGTTATTAACTGAAATGGATGGATTCGGGACAAACACAGGTGTAATAGTAATGGCAGCTACTAACAGAGCAGACGTATTAGACAAAGCTCTTATTAGACCTGGAAGATTTGATAGACAGATTTATGTTGATTTACCAGATTTAGTAGAAAGGAAAGAAATTTTTGAAGTTCACCTAAAGCCTCTTAAATTAAATAAAAATATAGATGTAAATTTCCTTGCTCGTCAGACTCCTGGTTTCTCTGGAGCTGACATTGCAAATGTATGTAATGAGTCAGCTTTAATAGCTGCTAGAAAAAACAAAAAGAAAATAGAAAAACAAGATTTCTTAGATGCTATGGATAGAATTATTGGTGGTATGGAAAAGAAATCTAAAATTATCTCTCCTATTGAAAAGAAAACAATTGCGTTTCATGAATCAGGTCACGCAACAGTTAGTTGGATGTTGGAGTACGCATCTCCTCTTGTAAAAGTAACAATTGTTCCAAGAGGTAAATCCTTAGGAGCAGCATGGTATCTGCCAGAAGAAAGACAGCTTACAACTACTGAGCAATTATTAGATGAAATGTGTGCTGCTCTTGGAGGGAGAGCTGCAGAAGAAATATTTTTTGGAAAAATTTCGACAGGTGCTTTATCTGATTTAGAAAAAGTAACTAAACAAGCTTATGCTATGATTTCTATTTACGGAATGAGCGATAAAATTGGGAACATCAGTTATTATGATTCTTCAGGACAAAATAATGGGTTTACTAAGCCTTATTCTGAAGAAAGATCGAAAATAATAGATGAAGAAGTAACAAAACTTGTAGAAAATCAATATGAAAGAGCTAAGAAAATACTTATAGAAAATAAAGATAAAACAGAAAAACTAGCAACTTCATTATTAGAAAATGAAGTAATTTTTNAATCAGATCTGGAAAGTATTTTTGGAGAAAGGAAGTGGAAAAACTATGAGGAAGAAAAGCTAAATGAAATGGACCAAAATTCTTCAAAAAAAGAAACAACAAAACCCAAGAAAAAAAGTGGAAAGGAATTGGACAAAGATATTTAGATCTAACAACCCTATAGAGGTAGAGATTATAAAACAGATNTTAAAAGAGAATAAGATAACATCTATTATTATGAATCAACAAGATTCCGCATATAACATGTCGTTTGGAGGATACATTGATTTATATGTAGAAGAAAGTTTCATAAAAGAAGCTTCTGAACTACTTGAAAAAAATAACAATGAACAGAACTCTTAAGAGAGCTCTTTCTGGTGCAGTTTATGTTGCTATTATGTGGTACGGAACTTCTTATTCTGAATTCACCTTCAGATTACTATTTGCTATTATAGGGATTCTTTCACTTTATGAAATGTGGAAACTAAGAAAAGGAAGAACATCTTTCATATCTTATTTGTATGTAATAATTCCTTTATCTTTAATTCATCAAATTGATACAGAACTCATATTATTTATGTTCATACTAACTTGGACATTTGACACATTTGCATATCTAGTAGGTGTTAAATTTGGAAAACATAAGATCTTACCACCTGTTTCTCCAAAAAAATCATGGGAAGGGTTTTTGGGAGGATTTATCTTTACAATAATTGCATCCTATCTCACCTATATATATTTTGATTTTGAATCTTTTAAACTTCCATTAATCATCAGTATTATCTTACCTTTTACAGCAACAATAGGAGATTTTACAGAGTCCTATTACAAAAGACAAGCTGGAGTTAAAGATTCTGGNAATTTCATTCCTGGACATGGAGGAATNCTTGACAGAATGGATGCTTTTATGATTANCATTCCTATACTTTATATATTCACAAAACTTATATAAATGACAATACACAAAGAAGGTTATAAAATACTAAGAAATGAAATTATAATTTTTGCTTTATTAAATTATCTAGTGCATATCTATACACATGAATATTTTGCATATCTTATTACTTCACTTACTTCTTTACTTTTTATTATGTCAGTATATTTTTTCAGAAAACCAAATAGAGAATTAGAAAGAAAGGATGGAGCTGTTTACTCTCCATGTGATGGAAAAATTGTAGTAATTGAAAAAACTGAGGAAATGGAATTCTATCAAGACAAAAGAATACAAGTAAGTATCTTTATGTCTCCCTTAAATGTACATAATCAAATATACCCTATNTCTGGGAAGGTAGAATATAAAAAATATCATCCAGGAAAATATTTGGTAGCATGGCACCCAAAATCATCTTTACTAAATGAAAGAAGCACAGTTGTTGTAAAAAATGACAAAATATCAATTCTGTGCAGACAAATAGCAGGAGCAGTTGCAAGAAGGATTGTAACTTACGCAGAAGTTGGAGATATAGCGACATCCTGCGAAGAATACGGATTTATAAAATTTGGATCAAGAGTTGATGTTTTTCTGCCAGTTGGAACAACGATAAATGTAACAATAAATGAAACAGTAAAATCAGGTCAATCAATAATTGCTAAATACTAGAAGCTTCGTTTGATAAATATTTAGTATATTTGTAACAATTATAACCAATATTAAAAGAGATGAAAAAACTATCAATTGTATTATTATCGTTCCTATTCATAGGAATCACTAATATAAACGCACAAACTACTAGTGAAGATAAAGTTACTACTGAANAAACAGTAGAGAGTAAAACAGTAAAAATCTGCAGCAAAACAGGAAAAATATGTGAAGAAACTTGTGAGAAAAAAGCAAAAGGCACTTGTTGCAATGGAGAAAAGAAGAAATCTTGTTCTAAATCTAAAACAAAATGTTCAAAAGAAGAGAAAGCATCTTGTTCAAAAAGCAAAACTAAATGTAGTAAAGGAAAAGAGAAATCAGCTTCTAATGAGAAGACTTCTGACAAAAAATCTTGTTGTACCAAGAAATCTTCAGGTTGTTCAAAATCTACTGCTTCTAACAAATAATACATCTATCTAATCATTTAAAAGCCACTATATAGTGGCTTTTTTTATACCAAAATATTATGGATTTTTTACCAGAATTAATAAGTAGTTATTCATTAGAAAACACTGAAAAAGAACCTAAATTATTATCTGAGCTAAATAGAGAAACTTGGGCAAATGTTATGATTCCACGGATGTTGTCTGGTCATTTACAAGGTAGGGTTTTGTCAATGATAAGTAAAATGATACATCCTACTAATATTATAGAAGTAGGAACATATACAGGTTATTCGGCTTTATGCATGGCAGAAGGACTAAAAGAAAATGGAAAGATTCATACTTTAGATATAAATGAAGAATACACATCAGTAGCAAAAAAATATTTTGACAAATCTGACTACAAAGAAAATATTATACAACATATAGGAAATGCGGTGGATGTCATCCCACAATTAAACGATAAATTTCAGTTAGCATTTCTTGATGCTGACAAAGAAAATTATTCTAACTATTTTGATNTNATAATAAATAAAATGGANATTGGAGGGTATATAATTGCAGATAATGTTTTATGGAGTGGGAAAGTTACAGAAGAAAATAAAGATAAAGAAACTATAGCTCTCCACAACTACAACAAAAAAGTATTATTTGAAAAAAGAGTAGAAACTGTTTTACTTCCTTTAAGAGATGGATTAAATATTAGTAGAAAATTATCAAATTAATAAAAGATAGAACATATTATTCTTCGACTAAATATTTATTTTTGCGTCAACTCATTACAATGAAAATGTTTGATAATACAGAAGTTGCTTTTCAAGATAAAACGGATAAGGATTTAAGTAGAGCCTATTTTCTCTTTAAAACTATAAGTAATCCTTTCATTTCGAAAACATTAACTGTATTTGTAAAAATTGCATTGTTCTTTAAGTTGCCAATTTCAAGCCTAATAAAAGCTACAGTTTACAAACATTTTTGTGGTGGAACAACAATAGAAGATAGTCAGAATACAATTGATAAACTTTGGAAAGCTCATATTGGAACTATTTTAGACTTTTCTGCTGAAGGAAAAGAGACTAAAGAAGATTTTAATAGAGCTATGAATGAAACCATTGCCTCTATAAAAAAGGCGAATATGGAAAGTAGTATTCCTTTCTCGGTATTTAAACCTACAGGTTTGGNTAGATTCTCATTATTAGAAAAGATTAGTAATAATTCGGAACTATCAGAAAATGAAAAATTGGAACAATCTGATTTTGAAAATAGAATAGAAAATATATGTAAAACAGCCTCCGAGAGCAAAGTACCCGTTTTTATTGATGCAGAAGAAAGTTGGATACAAAATGCAATAGATGAAATTGCCATTAGAATGATGAGAAAATTCAACCAAAAAGAAGTTTTTATATTTAATACCCTACAATTATATAGACACGATAGAGTAAAATATTTGCAAGATATTTTAATAACTGCCAGAAAAGAAAAATTTTTTATTGGAGTAAAGTTAGTAAGAGGAGCTTATCACGAACAAGAAATAGATAGAGCAAAAGAAGAAGAATATGATTGTCCTGTTCATTTGAAAAAAGAAGATACTGATTCAGATTACAACCAAGCTCTTAATTTATGTATTGAAAATATAGACATTGTTTCCGTTTGTGCGGGAACGCATAATGAAGAAAGTTCTTCCTTATTAGTAGATCTACTAGAAAATCATAATATCTCAAAAGATGACAAAAGAGTTTATTTCTCTCAATTATTAGGTATGAGCGATCATATTTCATACAATGCTGCTAAAAAAGGATTTAATGTAGTAAAGTATGTCCCGTACGGACCAGTAAAAGATGTACTTCCATACCTTATTAGAAGAGCAAAAGAAAACACCTCTATAGCAGGACAAATGAGTAGAGAACTTACAAATATTATTGAGGAAAAAAAGAGAAGAAAAAAATAAGAAAATTTTCTTAACTACATCTGGTTTGGAACCTCTACTCCTAAAAGTTTCATAGCGTTTTTTACAACTGAAGAAACTGTTTCAGAGAGAGCAACTCTAAATGTTTTTATATCTTCATTTTCTGCATTTAATACCGGAGTGTTTTGGTAAAATGAATTGTATTCTTTTACTAATTCGTAAGTATAATTTGCAATAACAGCAGGGCTATAATTTGTGGCCGCTTCATGAATTATAGATGGAAAATCTAAAATTTGTTTTATCAAAGTTTGTTCTTCATTATTTATATCCACAAACTTTATATCTGATATTTCAGAATTGTATTTTTCAACAAGCGACTGAATTCTGGCAAAAGTATATTGTATAAAAGGTCCTGTATTTCCATTAAAATCAATAGATTCTTTCGGATCAAACATCATTCTTTTTTTCGGATCTACTTTCAATATAAAATATTTTAGAGCTCCTAAACCAACTATTTCATACAACTCATCAGCCTGTTTTTCGGACATCCCCTCTAACTTCCCTAAATCCTTAGCAATAGATTTTGAAGTATCTACCATTTCCTGCATCAAGTCATCTGCATCTACCACAGTTCCTTCTCTAGATTTCATTTTTCCAGTAGGTAAATCTACCATACCATACGAAAGATGATAACAACTTTTCGCCCAATCATATCCTAATTTATCTAATATTAAAAACAAAACTTTAAAATGATAATCTTGCTCGTTACCTACAGTATAGGCCATATTAGAAAATCCGAAATCCTCATGTCGTTGTATAGCCGTCCCAATATCTTGAGTCATATAAACAGCCGTTCCATCCGAACGTAATATAATCTTCTCATCTAAACCATCATCTGATAAATCAATCCAAACTGAACCATCTTCTTTCTTATAAAAAANACCTTTCTCCAAACCAATTTCAACAACTTTTTTTCCAAGTAAATAGGTNTTACTTTCGTAATANTTTTTATCAAAATCTACACCCAATCTTTTGTGAGTCATATCAAATCCGGAATATACCCAGTTATTCATTTTCTCCCAAAGCGATCTTACCTCAACATCTTTTGCTTCCCACTTAAGAAGCATCTCTTGTGCCTTTTTAAATATAGGAGCCTCTTTTTCTGCTTGTTTTTTATCCATACCAGAAGTAACTAATTCTTCTATTTCAGTTTTATAATGTTTATCAAATTCCACATAATATTTTCCAACCAAATGATCTCCTTTTAAACCAGAAGATTCAGGAGTTTCTCCATTACCATAATCTTGCCAAGCTATCATAGATTTACAAATATGGATCCCTCTATCATTTATAATCTGAACCTTTTTTACATTCTTACCAGAGGCTTTAATGATTTCTGCAACAGAATAACCTAAAAGATTGTTTCTAATATGTCCTAAATGTAAAGGTTTATTAGTGTTCGGGGAACAATATTCAACCAAATAAGTAGGAGCAGTTGCATCTACTTTTACAATACCAAAATCTTCTGTCTTATATGCTTCTATAAACTGATTTAACCAAAAATCAGAAGAAATACTTAAGTTTAAAAATCCTTTTACCACATTAAAACCATCCACCTCCGAAACTGCTTCTTTCAGGTAATTTCCAATTTCCTCTGCAGTTTCTGCAGGACCCTTTTTAGATGATCTAATTAGTGGGAATACAACTAAAGTAACATCTCCTTCAAATTCTTTTCTTGTTTTCTGAAATTGAATATCCTGTTTCTCTGCAGAATATAATTCTGACAAACATTTTTCAATTTCAGTATATAAAATTTCTTCTATCATTATTTCTGTTTTGGCAAAAATACTTCTGCCATCATACATCTNGCACTACCACCACCACAAGATTCTATAGTATCCAATGAACTTGATATAATAGGATTATATTTTTCTATTCTTTCTATTTGATTTTCTGTTAAACTTTCATGAGCAGATTTCGACATAACTAGATATTTTTTATCTCCCATAAGTTGCAACATATTACCTGCAAAACGCTGTTTCTGTTCTTCCGTAATCTCAATTATTTCTTTTCCAGTTTCTTCTAAAGTACTCTTAATCCATTTTCGTTCATCCTTATCATCTATAGTTTCCAAACAAATAATTGCATATTTATCAGCTACACACATCATCACATTTGTATGATAAATCTCCCTTCTTTCTCCATCTANATCCTGATTTGAAGTAAAACAAACGGGAGTATAATTAAAAACATCACACCATTGCAATACAGCTTGCTCATCCGTTCTTACAGAAATTGCTGCATAACAAATTTTATTCTCTCTATCTAATACCATACTTCCAGTTCCTTCCAGATATTTATCATGATCTTCAAATTCCGTAAAATCTTTTATATAATTTATTTCAAAATTATAAATATCTACTAAAATATCCAGAATATCATCTCTCCTTTCATCTCTTCTATTTTCTGCACACATNGGATAGATAGCAACATTACCACTTTCATGAAAAGAAACCCAATTATTAGGAAAAATAGAATCAGGGGTGTCTGGAGTTTTAGTATCCTCTACAATAACAACATCAATACCTTTANTTCTTAGTATATCTACAAAATTATTAAACTCAGAAAGAGCATTTTTTTGTATTTGATCAGAAGATAAACCATCCAAAACTTTCTGATAATAATTATTTATAGCAGTTTGCTCGTTATAGCGGAAAGCAACTGGCTGTATCATCAAAATTGTATTTATTATTTGTTTCATTTTCTCTTTAATGGCAATGTAGAACATCTCAGTAATCCTTCCATTTTTGCAATCTCAGAATATTGTATCTCTTCTACAAAAAACCCTCTTTTTCTTAATTCTGTATTAAGTCTTGTAAATCCTTTCTCCGAAACTACAATATTTTCAGAAATAGAGAAAATATTTGAGTTCATGTTATACATCTCCTGCTGATTAATTAGAATAATATTTTCCTCTCCAAACAAATTTATCAAGAAGTCTACATCCTCATTATTTTTAAATCCATCCTTATACATTATCGCATTTCTTGTTCCAAGTGGTTGAAAACAACAATCTAAATGCAAAGCATTTTCTCTTGGATTCTCATCAGATTTATTTAGTTCGAATGCCCTTACCTTTTTATTAGGAAACTCCTTTTCTAAAAACTGAACTCCTTCTTTATTTGTTCTTGCAACTCTATATCTATTAAAATCTTCTTCTTCCGAATAACCTACAAATATAAACTCATTCCATGGCATAACATCTCCCCCTTCTGCTCTTGATTGTGGAGGCATTCTTAGAATATTTTGCTTTGGAATATCACTAATGATTGATGAAATTGCTTTTATTTCATCAAGTCTTTCCTCAATTATATTTGGAATAATAAATTTATTCTCAATTACAAAAGAAATATCACGCGTAAAAATTTGATTCAATCCATTTGTATTTTCTGGTCTAATAACTTTTATATTATGATTTCTTAGAACCGATAAAAACTCACTCATCTCTTTTGTGACATCTACTTGTAAAGGAAAAGCACCATTAATAACATGTTCTTTTGATTTTGGATCATAGCATTTCTCTAATTTTGGTTCACCTCCAAAAGAATCTGGAAGACCCAAAATAACAATTTCTAATTCTGAAGATTCGTTGTGTATATTAAGTTCTATCATAATTTCCTGCAAACTTAAGTATTCGTACGTTTTTATTTAATTTTAAATAGATTTTTTTAAGATTTAGACACTCTAGTTTATTAACAAACAACTGCTAATATGTAAAAAAAAAAAAAAAAATCATTAAAGATAGTATATGTATTTTTGAGGAGATTATGACAAAGAAAAAAACTAACTCATCTAAAGGAAAGGGATGGAAAGATTTTATATCATTTTTTAAGAACAAAAACAATCAAAAAGTTTTTGGATTTCTCTTTTTATTATTTGCTCTTTACTTTTTTATCTCCTTTGCTTCTTTCTTNTTTACTTGGGAAGAAGACTTCTCGGTAATTAAAAATAATTCCTGGATCTCTGTACTAACAAATTCCAATATACAAACAGAAAATTCACTAGGAAAATTTGGAGCTCTATTTTCTTTCCTCTTTGTGTATAGTGGGTTCGGTATTTCTGCATTTTTCATTCCAGGTTTTTTGTTGTTTTCAGGACTACATCTCTTAGGATACAATATTATTTCATTAAAAAAATATATAAGAGAATCTATTTGGGGATTAATTTGGATTCCTGTGTTTATTTGTCACTTTTTTAAGTCTCAATCATTCTCTGGAAACATTGGATTTAACTTTACTGAACTTTTGTATTCTCAAGTAGAATGGATTGGAACTACACTTTTAATTATTTTTACTTTTCTTATTTTCATAACTCTACGATTCAACATCACTCCACAAAAAATCATTAATTTTATTAATAAATTAAAACCAGAGAAGAATATTGATAAGTTTAAAAAAGTAAATAATCCAACACTAACTCCTTTACCAACATCTGATTCTGAAGAGAATCTAAAAGTAAAAGAAGCTGTACTTCCAAAAGAGACTGAAAAAGTAGAAGAGAAAATAGAAAATGATGATGTAAATATGAATATAGTTGAATTGACAGAAGAAGAGGAACTAGATAATTCTGAAATTCAGGAAAAACTAAAAGAATTAGGAGAGTACGATCCTACTCTTGAATTATCATCTTACAAATTTCCAAATATAGATTTGCTAAATGATTATGGAAGTGGTGAAATAAATATAAATAAAGAAGAATTAGAAGCCAACAAGCAAAGAATTGTAGATACTTTAGGAAACTATAATATTGGAATTACATCAGTCTCTGCAACTATCGGCCCCACAATTACTCTTTATGAAATTGTACCAGAAGCCGGAATTCGTATTGCGAAAATAAAAAACTTAGAAGATGATATTGCTCTAAGTTTAGCTGCTGAAGGAATCCGTATCATAGCTCCAATACCTGGAAAAGGAACTGTCGGCATTGAGGTTCCAAACCAAAACCCCACAACAGTATCTATGAGTACGGTCCTAAAATCTGATAAATTTCAGAACAGTAATATGGACTTGCCAATTGCATTCGGAAAAACCATATCAAACGAAACTTTTGTAGCAGATCTAGCTAAGATGCCTCATCTACTTATGGCTGGAGCTACAGGACAAGGTAAGTCTGTAGGTCTAAATGTTATACTTGCTTCCTTACTATACAAGAAACATCCATCTCAAATAAAATTTGTATTGGTTGACCCNAAAAAGGTAGANCTTACTCTATTCAATAAAATTGAAAGACATTTTCTAGCAAAACTNCCAGATACTGAAGAAGCGATTATTACCGANACAAAAAAGGTAGTAAATACGGTAAATTCACTTTGCATTGAAATGGACCAAAGGTACGANNTATTAAAAAATGCTATGTGCCGTAACTTAAAAGAATATAATNCAAAATTTGTTGCCAGAAAATTAAATCCGAATGAAGGACATAGATATTTACCATATATTATTTTGGTAATTGATGAATTCGCTGATTTAATTATGACAGCAGGAAAAGAAATTGAAACTCCAATATCTAGACTCGCTCAACTAGCTAGAGCTATTGGAATTCACCTGATTGTTGCAACTCAACGACCTTCTGTAAATGTAATCACAGGTATTATTAAAGCAAATTTCCCTGCTAGAGCTGCTTTCAGGGTTACCTCCAGGATTGATTCTAGAACTATTTTAGACGCAGGTGGTGCTGACCAATTAATTGGAAAAGGAGATATGCTTATTTCTACAGGAAGTGATTTAACTCGTTTACAATGTGCTTTTATTGACACTCCTGAAGTAGAAAAAATATGTGATTTCATTGGGAGTCAACGAGCGTATCCAGAAGCTTATTTGTTACCAGAATATGTTGGAGATACTGAAGGTACAGGCAATGATGCAGATTTAGACAATAGAGATGCACTATTTGACAATGCTGCTCGTTTGGTAGTCAGTCAACAAACTGGTTCTACATCAAACATACAAAGGAGAATGAAGATTGGATACAACAGAGCTGGTAGAATAATTGATGAACTAGAAGCTGCAGGTGTTGTTGGTCCTTTTGAAGGAAGTAAAGCACGTCAGGTTTTAATAAAAAACGAAATGGAACTAGATGAACTTCTAAACAATTTAAATAACAATGAATAGATTATCATTAATATTTTTCTCGTCTATATTTACTATTAACTTAGCTTTCTCTCAAGATGAAGTAGCAAAAAAAATATTAGATAATCTTTCAGAGAAAGGAAAATCTTACACTGATATTACAGCAGAATTTACGTTGAACTTTTCTAACTCAGAACAAGAAATTGATGAAGATTCTGAAGGAAAAATATGGATTAAAGAAGATATGTANAAATTAGATATGTCATCTGACTTATCTATAATAAATAATGGAGAGACACTTTGGTATTTTATGAAAGATGTGCCAGAAGTACAAATAATGGACAACGATCCAGAGGATGAAATGAACCCTTCAGAAATCTTCACTATATATGAAAGAGGATATAAATATGAATACAAAGGAACTGAGTCTGTAAATTCTGACAGCATTCACAAAATAGATCTTTACCCAAATGAAAGTGGAATAATCAGTTTGGTTACCCTTTATATTGATGCCAAAAAAACAGAACTTATCAAGATAGGAATAATAGAAAAAGAAGGAGGAACTACCACTTATACCATAACCAAATTTATTGCTAATTCAGACATTCCTACTTCTACTTTTAACTTTAACAGCAAAGATTATCCTAATATAGAAGTGATTGATTTAAGGTAGATTAAATTACAATCAATTATTTCATCAGCAACACCTCTCCTACTCTTTTTTGTTGAGTTCCCATTTCATCAGTAATAATAATTACCCAAGCATATTTTCCTGGAATTGCATTTACTCCATTCCAACCCTCTCCTACTTTATCCGTACTAAATACCTTTTCACCCCAATGATTATAGATGACAAATTGGTAAGATTGATATTTTCCCATCCTCAAACCTTTCGGTTTAAATAATTCATTATCTTGATCTGCATTAGGAGTGAAAGTATTAGGAACATATAAGATAAAATCGTACATTACTTTTATTATATGAGAAATAGAGTCAATACAATTATTATCATCCATAACAGTAAGTATTACTTCAAACATTCCTGGATCTGAAAATACATGTATAGGGTTCTCAATTGTAGTATCTGTTCCATCATCAAAATTCCAAACAAAGGATGAAACATCAATTGTAGTATTATTAAAATGAACTTCCGGGCTCAAGATAGAAGGAAGGTGGGGATTAAAGTCAAACTGTGCATCAGGAATGTAAAAAATCTCTAAAGGTTTTGTTCTAGAATCCATACATCCAAAATCAGAAACTACTTTCAATGTAACATCATAAATATCTGCATCTGAATACATATGAAAAATATTAGGCCCTGAATTATAACTTCCATCTCCTAAATCCCATATCCAACTTACAATATTCCCACTTGCAATAAGTGAGCTGTCAATCAGATTGGTTTCAACTTCAAAACAAACTCCATCAATCCAAAAATCTGCAGAAGGTTTAGGATATGTAATAATATCAATACCATTTGATATGTTTTCACATCCATTGGTGTCTGTTACTTTCACAAAATACAATCCGGCAGTATCTGCAAAAGTATAGATTAATGTATCACTATTATTCCAAATATTACTTACATAGACGGAATCTACTTGCAATCCGACACTATCCCCTTCACAAAAAGAGGTAGGCCCTATTGCAAAAATATTTGGATTTGGTAAGTTATGAATCTCAACTAAGATACTGTCATATCCACTACAACCATTTGCATCTATTTCTTCAACTAATAATTGAAACACACCTGTATTGTTAAGGTCAATTAAAATATGATGTGTTCCGTTACCAGAATCAATAGTTGCTAATGATGGGTCGCTAATAGACCAATCAAAAAATGATGTAGGATTATCTGGTACTCCAAAATTATGATTATCACCCACACAAAGGTGTACCACATTCTGAGCACTTAATCTAATGGAAAATGCAAAAATCAATAATATGACTAATCTTAGTCTATTCATTTCTAGTTATTTATTCTTTAGTTATTTATTCTTAATTATGGTAAATCGGTCCTGGTATTGGATTTGGTATAATTGTTAATGTCATTGTACTAATTATAGATAGACATGGAGAATTACCAGTTACTGTAATCGTTAAATCTACAGTACCAGCTAGTATATCATTAGGTCCTGGAGTATAATCAGGGTTAAGTGAGGTTGCTGATACATTTGAAAATGTTCCATCTCCAGTTGTTGCCCATTGTACTGAAACCTGATTAGTAGCTGTAGCTGCAGATAATAGATATGGGTTATTTTCACAAATAACATCATTTGGACCCGCGTATGCTGTAGGAGCCGGTATAATAGTAAGTGTCATTGAACTAGTAGCACTTACACAAGATAAAGAACTAGGTGCTGTTCCTGTTACTGTCCATATTAAATCTACAGTACCAGCTATTATATCTAGAGGTCCTGGAATATAATCACTAGTAGCAGAAGATGCATTTGTAAACGTTCCGTCTCCTAAAGTTGTCCAAATTCCTGTTCCGTTTGCAGAAGTTCCTGATAATATATAATTACTTCCTGCACATACATTATCATTAGACCCAGCAGTTGCTGTTGGAACTTGGTGAATAGTAAGTGTCATCATAGAGCTACTTGTAGCACATGCAGAACCTGCCGGAGCAGTACCAGTAACTGTAAGTGTTAAATCTACAGTACCAGCTGCTATATCTAGAAATCCTGGAGTATAATCAGGATTAAGTGAGGTTGCAGATGCATTTGTAAATGTTCCATCTCCTGATGTTGTCCATAGTACTGACACCTGATTAGTAGCTGTAGCTGCAGATAATGAATAAATATCTCCATCACAAATATCATCATTTGGTCCTGCAGTGGCTATTGGGGAAGCGTCTATAGTTAGTGTCATTGAACTAGTAGCACTTGCACAAGCTAAAGAACTAGGTGCTGTTCCTGTTACTGTCCATATTAAATCTACAGTACCAGCTATTATATCTAGAGGTCCTGGAATATAATCAC